>DASZFO010000295.1 GCA_035939775.1 Pirellulales bacterium
CGCCGCCGCTGCGGCGCTCGTTTTGCTCGGCTCGACGGCGTCGAGCACGTTGCCGCGCACGCGCTGGGTCTTGCCGATCTCGGCGCGCAGGGCCTCGATCACCTTGTCCAGGCGCGAGCGGATGGTCGGATAGGAAACGCCGACCTGCTCGGCAATCTCCTTCAAATTGCCGCCGGCCAGCACGAACATTTCAATGAACCGCTGATGTTCGACCGGCAACTCCGCCAGGCGCGCCATCGGAAACGCCGCCGAAATCGTCACGTGACAATCGCCGCACGTCATCTGCGTGACGGCCATCGCCGCTTTACAATAGGGACATTCGTTGCCAATCGGCTCGATCTGATCGGGCATGACATTTCACTTTCTCGATTGAATATATCAATGAGTTCAATAAAATCAATAGATAGTTCATAGTTTTATTCATATTATTTACTTCTCAGCCCACGCCGCGGCGAGATCTTCGGTCAGCGACGTGTCATGGTCGGGAGACCATGCCACAACGCGGGGGCGGAACGCCGTTGGCGTAAAAGGAGGACTCAGCGCGGCGCGGCTTTGCGGAAGTTGAGAACTGGCGCGAGGCTGGCGTCTTCGCGACGGCGGAGGATCGAGACGAGTTCACCACTGGAGTCGATTCCGGCGAATTCCTGCCCGGTCGCGCCGCTGACAACACTCCCAGAGTTCGACGGGACGAAGAGTCCGTTGATTGCCAGTTGGACCTCGGGATCGGAAAGCTGAACGCGGGGCAATGAATTGACGGCTTGCAGCGGCGAAAGCAGGATTTGCGGCAGCGACTCGGCGCTCAGGGCGTTCAAATCGCAGGCGTCTTCAACTCGGAATTCGCCGACGGCCGTGCGCTCCAGCGCCGACATAACGGCGGCGGTGCCGAGCGATTCCGCCAAATCGCGCCCTAGCGCTCGGACATACGTTCCCGAGCCGCACTCGATCTCGAGCGTCAACGTCGGATAGTCATAGGCCCCGATGATCAGACGATGGATCGTGACCGGCCGCGGCTGCAATTCGACCGCGCGGCCTTTGCGCGCGAGTTGATAGGCCGGGCGTCCGGCGATTTTCAGGGCCGAGAAGGCCGGCGGACGCTGTTGGATTTCGCCGACGAATCGGGCGGCGGCTCGCTCGATCTGATCGCGAGACGGAATTGGCGGATCGCTCAGCTTTGTCACCGGCCGCTCGATGTCGTCCGAATCACTTTGCTGCCCCAGCAGAAATGTCGCCCGATAGCGCTTCGGCATTCGTTGCACATACTCGGCCAATCGCGTCGCCGGGCCAACGCACGCCACGAGCACGCCCGAGGCCAGTGGATCGAGCGTGCCTGCATGACCGATCTTCGCCGGCCGGACCAGCCGCTTGATCCGTCCGAGCACGCCGGCGGACGACGTGCCGACGGGCTTGTTGAGATTGAGCAGGCCGAACATTGGAACAAGCCCCGTTCACGCCCCGTAAATCTTGAAGTCGTATAGATCCGCGATGTCGCCGGCCGTCTTGTGCTCGAGGCCAGTGAATCGTCGCAGGAGCGCGTCGGGGTCATTGACGCCGAGCGAGGCGAGCGCGCGGAATTTGTGCTCAAGGAGCGCATCCAGGTTGCCGCTCGTGTTACGGGCGTGGCCTTCGGGATACATGATCAGGCCGCTGGAAAGTCGGCCGAGCGCAGCGTGCTCGATGACGACGGTCGTTGGGATGCCATCGGGAAACTTATCGTCGTATTCCTTGCCGCCGTGGCGGAATTCGATTCGCTCCATCAGCCGGCGGGTGCGCGGGTGCATGATGGCCTCGTCGCTGTAATCATCCGGCATGAGCATCAACTCCTTCCAGCCGGGCCGCTTCTGCTCGAGCGCCTTCCGCAGGAGCGCGGCGATGATGTAGAGCATGGAATGATCGGCGCTCTGGCGCGTGCGCGGGTCGCGCTTGGCCGGATCGCCGATGATGTGAAACGCCGGCTCGTAGATGGTGATCTCGATGCGGCGGAGCTGGTCGGCGTCGTCAAGCAGCCCCGGATGCTTTGCCAACAGGTCCATCAGCCCTTGAATCGCGCCGGCCGATTGATGCTCGTACAACCCGAGCTTGAAGTGCATTCCCATCACGGCGAAATCGTTGCCCGCGCAGCCCAGCACCAGATCGAACGGGCTGTCTCCCTTCCGGTCCGGCGGCTCGAACAAGCAAAACACGGCCTCGGGATTGCGAAAGATGTCGGCCGGCCCGACAAAGCCGCGAATGGCGCGGATCGCGCTTATCACGGCCACTTCCGCGCTGATTGCGGCGGATGCCCCTTTGGAATCGGAAAGCTGTTCACCGGCCCGAATCGCTCGGAATGGGACATAGTGGGCCACAACCAATCCGATGGCCGATTCGATCTGCTCGGCCGTGGCCCGGCGCGCCGCGGCAAACACCGCAGCCGAGGCGATGGCCCCATATAGTACGTGGTCGATCCGATGGTCCTTGAGCGAAAATACTTCCGCCAGCCGGCCGCGAATCTCATCGAGCAGGATCATCGCCCGCAGAGTTTGCCGGCCGTCGAATCCGCGCAATTGAGCCGCGGCAACGGCCACGGGATAGAAATCGTTGTGGCCGAATTCCCCTTTGGTGTTTCCACGGGCCGGGTTGTAGCCAAAGTTCGTGCCGTTCGCGTCCCACTCGCGAACCGCCGAGCAATTCGCCAGCACCGCTTTTTCCGGTTTCACGAGACTCCGCGAGCCGAAGCAGGGCACGCCCCGCGCGGGTGGCCGCCAGTCGTACTCGAGCGCCTCGTTGCGCAGCAGGGTCGGAGCATTCGCCCGCCGGGCGAGCGCCGACACCCCGCAAGCCATGCAGTCAGAATGCAGCCGTTCGACCATCCGGATAACGGATTCATCCGGCCCGGCGAACTTGTCGGCCAGAAAGTCGATCGCGAATTGTCCTAATCCACGGGCCTGATTCTGGTTGCGCGGCAGAGTGACATATTCGTTCGTCACGCGATGATCTCGCAAGTCGATTGATCGCCTCCCGAGGAATTATCGAGAGTGTCGGTCTGCCGAACAAGTGGCCGGTGAACGGGCAATTTGGGCAAGAAAAACGGGGATAGCATGGCCTCAATGAAGCGTTTTGGCAAAGCCTGCCGATTGTATGAATTATCCGACATCGACCGCTTCACTCAGGTTCTCGTCCTGCAAAGGCCCTGTCATGCGTGTGCTTCAAGGAAAGAGAGCACTTATAACCGGGACCGCGTCGGGAATTGGCCGCGCGATCGCGCTCGCGCTGGCCGCCGAACGCTGCCACGTCTATCTGCTCGATATCGACGACGCCGGCGCTGCGGAAACCGCCGCGCTGGCGCGGCGGAATGGTGTGGAAGCGATCTCCGCGCGTTGCGACCTCACCGTTCCCGCCCAAATCTCGACCAGCATTCAAAAGCTGCTCGAGCGCTGGCCGGCGATCGACATCCTGGTTAACAGCGCCGGAGTGGCCTACTACGGCCCGACGGAGAATATGACCGCCGCGCAGTGGGATTGGCTGCTGAAAATCAACCTGCTGGCGCCGATCCAATTCACGCGCGAATTGCTGCCGACCCTGCTCGCCCAGCCGGAGGGACACATCCTGAATGTGTGCAGCATCGCCGGATTGGTGGCTGGCGGGCGGGCGGCCGCATATCAAGTGAGCAAGTTCGGACTGGTCGGGTTTACCGAGGCCCTGCGATCGGAATATGTGCGCCGCGGCGTTGGTTTGACGGCGCTCTGCCCTGGGCCGGTCCAGACGAATCTATATCGCTCGGCAATCAGCGGGCGACCGGGTAGGCCAGTCCCCGAGCCGCCGGCTTGGGCGTGCGCGACGCCTGAGCAGGTCGCCCGCAAAGCGATCCGTGGCATTCGGAAAAACAGCTCGGTCGTGCTCGTGACTCCCATGGCTTACGCTCTGTCGTACATCAAGCGGCTGTCGCCCGGACTGCTCGATTGGCTCAATTGCCTGGGGCGCAAAAAGCGATCGCCAGCCGTCGCGACGTCGCCCGGTCTTCGCCTGGCCGATCTTCCGACGCCAAGCGTCGCTATGGCGACGATCATTCGGGCCAACAGGTTTTCGAATCGCCCGATGGCGGCCAAAACGATCGCCGCCGAGCGACTGCATTTCGACAGCGGCGGAGTGCATTGCGAGGCGCTCCTGATGCGGCCAGCGCGCCGAGAGGAGCCGCTGCCCTTGGTCATCATGGCACACGGCTTCGCGGCCGATAAAAGCTTCGGGCTTGCTCCCTATGCCGAGCAGTTTGTCCGTCGCGGCATGGCGGTGATGCTATTCGACTATCGCCATTTTGGCGGCAGTGGCGGAGTGCCGCGGAACCTGGTCAGCCATTGGCGGCAGCGCGAGGACTGGCAGGCCGCGCTCGATTTCGCGGGCCGACTTCCAGGGATCGACCCCGCGCGAATCGCGCTCTGGGGGACATCCTTTAGCGGCGGGCACGTGCTGGAGTGCGCCTCTCGCAATCCGAATGTAGCGGCGATCGTCGCGCAGGTGCCAATGCTCGACGTACCCGGCTCGCTCCGCGGATACTCGCTGCGATATCTGCGGCAAGCGGCGTGGCACGGCCTGCGCGATCTCGCCAGGGCCGCGACCTTTCGCTCACCGCATCGAGTGCCCGTGATCGGCTCGGCGTCGGCCTTTGCCATCATGAACAAACCGGGCTGTGAGAGCGGATACCGCCGATTAATTTCTGACGAAATTGCTTGGGCAAACTCCTGCCCGGCGCGGGTCTTGCTGACGTCGCTATTGAATCGGCCGATCAAGCGCGCGGCCCGCGTCCAATGTCCGGCGCTGTTCGTCGTCGCCGAGCAAGACCAACTCGCCCCTGCTCGGACGGTGCGGAAAGCCGCGGCGCGAATGGCAGGTGCGACGGTCGTTTCGTTGCCCGGCGATCATTTCGCGCCCTATTTCGATGAAACCTTCGAGGAAGCCGTCCGCGTCGAAGCCGACTTTCTGGAGCGCTGCCTCATCAATGCCGTTAGGCTCCCCATCTCGGAGCGCCGCCCGGCGACGAGCCCGGCACGCAAGCAGCGCCTCTCGCCCCAACTCCGGGCCGCATGATTCGAAGCAACTAACCATTGGCAAGGATTGCACCGTGGCACTTTGGCAGAATGTCCGACTGAACAGCGGGTTGGCCGACGATCCGGCTTGGCGGCGCTTCGTTATTCGCTGGAGCTTGGTCAGCCTGCTGTTGATCGGGCTGGCGGCATACAACAGCTACGGCTTCTATCAGTTCGACGAGCACTACCAGGTTATCGAACTCGTCGGCTACAAGCTCGGCAAGACGCCCCAAACTGAACTGACTTGGGAATTCCACGACCAAATCCGCCCCTGGCTGCAGCCGGCAATTTATTACGCGGAGGCCAAGGCGTTGATCGGATTGGGTGTCGAGAACCCATTTACGCTGGCGACAGCCTTTCGGGCGATCAGCGGACTGATCGGCTGGTTGGCCGTTACATCGCTCATGCTGACGGCCAATGTCCTGTTCGGCGCCGGCCGAGGTCGGCGGCTGGCGGTAATGCTCTTGGCGATGTTATGGCTGATCCCCTATCTGGCCGTGCGCACATCTTCCGAATCACTGTCCAGCGATTTCTTTACGTTCGGTGTCGCCGCGCTGTTGCTAGGTTCGACGGTCCGCGAGCGGCAAACGGCAACAGATCGAAACCGGAGAAGTTTCTCGCCCGGAGCCGCATTAATCGCCGGCCTCTGTTTCGGGCTGGCGTTCGAATTTCGCTTCCAGATGGCGTTCGCGGTGCTGGGGGTGCTCGGCTGGGTGATCTATTCCGCCGCGGAATGCGGAAGAAAGCGACTCGGGATGATCGCGTTGATTTGCGGCGGCGGGGCGCTGATGGTCCTCTTGGGCACGTGCCTCGACCGTTGGGGCTATGGCCGCTGGACGATCGTTCCGTGGAATTATTTCTATGACGATATCGTGGTCGGCCACCCGAGCCGCGATGGCACCGCGCCCGTTTGGTGGTACTTCCTGATCATGAATTTCAATCCACTGGCGCCGATCACGTTATTGTGGACGGCGGCCATGCTGGTCGCCTGGGTCCGCCACCCGTGGCATATCGCCACCTGGGCCACGCTGCCGTTTTTCGTCGCCCACAGCCTGGTCCCTCACAAGGAACTGCGATATCTGTTCCCCCTGACGCTGCTGGCGACTTTCTTGTTCGTCGTCGCGCTGCTGCCGGGGACCGGAATGCGTCGGCGGCCTGCATGGATGCGGGCGATTTGGCGGCGACGCCGTTCATGGGCGGCTAAATCGCTCGTGGCCTTCAATCTGCTGGGCCTGGGATACGTTTGCTTCGTGGCCCGCGAACCGAGCCTGAATTTCCAACACTACCTTTACGATCACTATCCGCACGGCTGCACGATGTACGTGCTGGGAGAACAAACGCGGAGCCCCTTCGAAAACGTCGGCGCAACTATGTTCTTCTACCGGCCACCAAACTTCACGCTCCAACGTTTGCGCGACGACGATGAGTTGGCAAAGATTTTGCGACGCGGCGCCGGCGATTTTCTCGTCGTGCGGGACCGACTGGCGGATTGGTCGCCGACCGATGCTTCACCCGCTGACGTGCGGCTGATTTATCGCACATATCCCGAGTGGGTCGAGAACTGCAATTTCTGCAATTGGTTGCAGAACTCGAAACGGTTCAGCTTGTACGCGGTCAGCCCGCTATCGAAGGCGGCGTTCGCGTCGCGGTTGCCGGAGCGAGCGACCTCGTCCATCGCGGCGGTCCCGAGCCGGCCAAATGATTTGACCAAGTTGCGTTGACGTGCGCGAGTCAACTGGTTTTTGCGACGCGACGATTCGATCCGCCCTGTCGCCTTGGAATGGAACTACGATGCAGCTTTCCATCATCATCCCCGCTTACAACGAAGAGCAACGTCTTCCGCGTACGCTTTCGCTCCTAGAAGCGTTCTTCCACGGCTCCGGCGCCGTTGGTCCGTTGCAGCTTCGGGAGGTCGTCGTGGTGGACGACGGCAGCCGCGATGCGACTTCGTCTGTCGTTCGCACTTGGCGAGGAGCGATGCCGCTGCGATTGATTCGACTGGAGAAGAACAGCGGCAAAGGCGCCGCCTCGCGCGCTGGAATGTTGGCGGCCGTAGGTGATTGCTGCTTGCTTTACGACGCGGATGCCGCCACGCCGGTGAGCGAGATTCCCAAACTGGCCGCACGGATGTGCCGGGACCGCGCCGATCTGGTGATCGGTTCCCGTGTCCGCGGCCGAAAACATAATCTCGTGTCGATGCAATGGCATCGTCGCCTGATTGGGAGCGGATACCACTGGCTCTGCTCGGCGCTGATTCCAGGGATCGACGACGCAGCCTGCGGAGCGAAACTGTTCACGCGGCGGGCGGCTCAGGACTTGTTTTCCCGTCAGAGAATCGATCGCTTCGCCTTCGACATTGAAGTGCTTTCCATGGCCCTGCGGCGAGGATATACCATTTGTGAAATGGCGGTTCGTTGGGAGGCCGTTCCGGGTTCCAAGGTAAATCTCCTGCGGGACACGCTGAATATGTCGTGGTGCGTGCTGAAGCTGTACGTGCGACAAGCGCTGCTCCGCGACCTGAACGACCGTGGCGCCGAAGCGGCAAATCCCTACGGTGCTGATCTCATGCGCCCCGAGACCTTGCAACCCTAGGAACCGAATCATGCGAGCGATCACCGGCGTGGCGATCACGCTTTGCGGCGCGGCTGTGTTTATCGCTACTAGCGAACGGCATGTGCCTAGGATCCCGAGCGGAATCTTGTTTGCGATCGGGGCCTTGATCGTCTTGACTCAATTCAAAGCGGTCGCCGGCAACGTGCGATTTTTTCCGCGGGAAACCGGGCCTGAATCGAGTCGTGATCGGACGGGGATCGCGTCGGCCGGACGTCGTGAAGACTTGGTTCGGGCTTGAAAAAAACAACGCGGCCCCGCCGATTGCACCGTGGGCCGCACTGGCCGACTGCGCTGGCCACTGCCACCCCGGCTGTGTGCCCCTGGTCCGCCGTGTGCCCCTGGTCCGCCGTGTGCCCCTGGCCCGCTGTGTGCCACTGGCCAGCAACGTCGGCCAGTGTGGAGCGCCGTTGATCCCATCCAAAAAAAACAACGCGGCCTCGCTGATTGCTCTACGAGGCCGCGTCTCGTGAAACCGATCGCTCGATTCCCGGTCCTCTTCGTGACTTGTGGCTGGCTTTCGGAGCCGGCGTTCTTGATTTAAGGGTGCGGCGAGGGGTGAGCACTGGGGCTCGTGTCTCGCCGCGCGGCAAGGGGTGAGCGCTAGGGCTCGTGTCTCACGGCAAGGGTTAATCTTTCCGGCTCCCCGCTTTGATCCCGCCCTCGATCACAGGGCCAGTTGCCTCGGTCGTGAGACCGGCGACAACTGTTGAGAGCGTCTAACAAATCCGGCGGGGACTGTCCCCTTTTTGTGGAGTCGGCGGAACAAAACGGGGACTGTCCCCTTCGCCCAGCCGGATTTGTTAGACGCTCTTAAGGGACCTCCGCGGAAGCGTTTTCAGCCACTCACTGGGACGTTGTCCAGCTTAAAAAACTTCGGCGAGAGGAGGAGGAGGGGCTCGGGACTGGGGGCTGGAAAGCCCGGTGGCTTACGCCGCCGGCTCAACTCATCCTTCATCCTTCATCCCTCATCCTTTTCTTCGCTTTCCTCTCAGTGACCGCCTGACGCCCCCAGGCCGCCGTTTAATCGAAGCTTAGGAACTCACAACCTGGCAATCTGCCCGGCCGCTCGAGCCCCGGAATCGGTGCGAAACGTCTTCGTCTCCCTCGCCCTCTGGGAGAGGGAGAAACGACGGTAGCACCCGCGCCATCGTTCGCCCCTCCGTAGAACGGCCGCCCGCGGCGTGTTAGATTGCAGGTATGCAAATCGAACAGCTCGGACCCTATCGCATCGACCGGAAGATCGGCCGCGGCGGGATGGGGACCGTTTATCAAGGCACGAACGTCGAGACCGGCCAGCCGGCGGCCATCAAGGTGCTCAATCCGCGGCTGGCCGTCGAGGAGGGCTTTCGCGAGCGGTTCGAGACCGAGATCGAGACGCTCAAGAAGCTCAAGCATCCGAACATCGTTCGGCTCTATGGCTTCGGCGAGCAGGACGAGCATCTTTACTATGCGATGGAGCTGGTCGAAGGGACCAATATCGAAGATGAGCTGCACGCCGGGCGACGGTTCAACTGGCGCGAAACGACGCAGCTCGGCATCAAGCTGGCGAAGGCGCTCAAGCATGCCCACGACCACGGCGTGATCCATCGCGACCTGAAGCCGGCGAACCTATTGTTGACCGGAGAGAACGACATCAAGCTGGCCGATTTCGGCATCGCCCGGCTGTTCGGCAATACGCGGCTCACGTCCGACGGCGGCCTGATCGGCACGGCGGAATACATGGCCCCCGAGCAGGCCGACGGCCGGCCGGTCACTTTCCATTGCGATTTGTATAGCCTGGGGGGGGTGCTGTTCGCGATGCTGGCCGGGCGGCCGCCGTTTCGCGGTGGATCGCTTCCCGAGTTGCTGCAATATCACCGCCTTTCGGAGCCGCCGCGCGTGTCGCGGTTCGCGGCCGACGTGCCGGACGAGTTGGACCAGATCATCGCGCGGCTATTGTCGAAAGACCCGCACGCGCGGGCGACGAACGCGTTGGTGGTGGCCAGGCAACTGGCGGCGATGGAGCATGCGCTCTCGCTGCCGCAGACGAGAGTTGGCGAGCGGGAGGGCCGGAGCGAATCATCGGACGAAGACGTATTGGCGCGAGGCGACGGGAATGCGACGCGCGCGGCCGATTCGCTCGCCGCACCCCGGCCCGGCGTTCCGGCCGTTGACGGCTTTTCAGTCGATTTGGCTGGTGCGCCTGCTGGACTGCATAAGGACCGCGAAGCGAAGGATGCGCGTGAGATCGAGTCCGAAAGCCACGGGCAGCGAGGGGGACAGTCCCCTTTTGTTTCCGACCATCTGGCGATGGTGCCCGCTCCACAAAAGGGGACGGTCCCCAGCGGTTCCGAATCCCAACCGGGCCGTTCGAGCGGTGCCGCCAACGCAGACAGCCTGCGTCCGGACCCAACTCGCACGACGGCCGCCGCGGGGTTGTCGCATGGCGAGCCGGTGGCCTCGGCCGTGTCGCACCGGTCCGATCCGGCGGCGACAGCGGCCGGCGCGATTTCGGCAAGCGTGCTGGCGCAGGACGCGCCTCGCGCGCCGGTGCGCGCAAAGCCGGAGTCGGTCAGCCGGTTCACGACGGTTGAAGAGGACGAGCAGCGCCGCACCGCCTCGGAATCGGAGCGCGGGCCGGTCTGGGCGCAGATCGCGGCGCTGGCGGCGAGCCTGGCGATGATCCTAGGGCTGGCGTTTTATCTGACGCGGCCGCCATCGGCCGACGCCCTCTATCAGCGCATCGAAGCGGTCGCCGCTGATGACAAACCGGAGCGGCTTTTGGACGCCGAGGACGACATCCATCGCTTCCTGAGCCGCTTCCCCGACGATCCCCGCGGGGCCAAATTGAAGAGCTATCAGGATGAGATCGAACTGTTGCACCTGGAGCGCACGGTGCAACGGCTGCCGCGGCAATTGGCGACCGGCAAATCGGTCTCGCCGATTCAGCGCGATTATGTCGAGGCGATCGGGCTGGCGGGAACGTCGCCGCAGCGAGCGATCGCCAAATTGCAAGCGATCCTCGAAGTTTACGGCCAATCGCCTGGCCCGCCGGACGCGACCGCGCAGTTTTTGGAACTCACGCGGCGGAAGCTCAAGCAGTTGGAGGAGCAGAGCCAGCACGAAGCGCCGGAGTATCTGGCCGTGATCGATGCCGGCTTGAAGGAGGCGGAGCGGATCCGTTCGACCGAGCCGGCCAAAGCCCAGGCGATCTGGTCGGGCATCGTGGAACTGTATGGCGATAAGCCTTGGGCGGCGGAACGAGTCGCGCGGGCAAAGGCGGCGCTTAGTGAGGCGCGCGAAGTTGCCAAGGCGGGGCATTGAAGTTGTAGATGAGCAAACCACGGATTGCACGGATGGCACGGATATTTTGGACCAGGTCAAATCCATTTCAAGCATGAAGCTAATCCGTGAAATCCGGTGAAAGAATGACGCCCGATCCGCACTCACTGACTGCTGGTTTTCCCACGATCCGCATGCGCCGTTTGCGTTATCATCCGCGGATTCGGGAGTTGGTGCAGGATGTGCGACTGTCGCCGGGGAATTTCATCTTGCCGCTGTTCGTGCGGCCTGGGAAAGGCGTTCGCCGGCCGATCGCGGCGCTGCCGGGGCATTACCAGTTGTCGATCGATCAGATTGCGCCGGAAATTCGCCGCGCCGTTGAATTGAAACTTGGTGGCGTGTTGCTCTTTGGCATTCCCGCTGAGAAAGATGCCACGGGTAGAGAGGCATTCTCCGATGACGGGATCGTGCAGCAAGCGATTCGCGCCGCGAAAGAGATCGCGCCGGAATTGCTCGTTGTCACCGACGTTTGCTGCTGCGAATACACAGAGCACGGGCATTGCGGCGTGGTCGGCAAACAAACCGGCCGGCAGGACGTGGATAACGATGCGACGCTAGAACTGCTGGCCCGGCAGGCGGTGAGCCACGCCCGAGCCGGGGCCGATCTGATTGCCCCGAGCGCGATGATGGACGGCATGGTGGCGGCGATCCGGGCGGCGCTCGACGCGGCGAGCTTCACGCACGTGCCAGTCATGAGCTACGCAGCCAAGTATGCGAGCGCGTTCTACGGCCCGTTTCGCGAGGCGGCCGAGAGCGCGCCGCAATTCGGCGATCGCCGCGGCTATCAGATGGATCCGGCGGCCGCGGCCGGGCAAGCTCTGCGCGAAGTGGAGATCGACTTGGCCGAAGGGGCCGACATCGTCATGGTCAAGCCCGCCCTGCCCTATCTCGATGTCATCCGCGCCGTGGCCGAGCGATTCCCCGGCGTGCCGATGGCGGCCTACAATGTCTCGGGGGAATACGCGATGATCCAAGCCGCCGCCGCCAACGGCTGGCTCGACGAACGCGCCGCCGCAATGGAATCGCTAATCGCCATCCGCCGCGCCGGGGCGACGATCATTTTGACCTATTGGGCGGCGCAGGCGGCGGAATGGCTGGGCGAGTAGAAGAGATTGCCGAAGTGGCGTTAAGGGTCAACCGAGGAACGGCAAATGCAAACTCTCAAATTTGTATCGTGGCAAGACGGAGACGCTTGGCTCGGTTATCTGCAGGAGTATCCGGACTATTGGAGTCAAGGAGATACGCTCGATGACCTTAAAGGCCATCTTCGCGATTTGTACCATGATTTGACGAGCGGCGAGTTGACTGGTATTCGAAAAGTCGATGAATTGATCATCTCGTGAAACGCATCGCTCTCATTCGGAAACTGGAGGGAAGGGAATTAGTATGAGCCAAATCGTTGATGCTGTTTACGATGGTGCAGTCTTGCGGCCGGAGTCGGCGCTGCCATTGGCGCCGAACACGCGAGTTCGCCTTACGGTCGAGATAATCCCTCCAGAAGCCGCCGAGTATTCGTTCCTTGCCGTCGCTCGTTCGCTCAAGCTTTCCGGACCACCCGATTGGTCCGAAAACCTCGACCACTATCTGTATGGCAATGGCGATCCAACCGAATGACGAAGTGCTCTTGGACACTTCATATGCGGTAGCCCTTTCAGCCGTGTGAACGTCATGTTTGTAGGCAACCCCGAGTCGCGCGCCAAATCAAGAATCGTAGCTCAAGGCATCGGCCTGAAAGGCCGGCGGAGCCCAGCCCAGGGTGCAGTCCGCCAACGGCGGACGGAACCCTTGTATGTTTCTTCGGCGCGAGTGATCGACGTACCCGTGGGTACGACGGAGAATGAAATTGTCACCGCCGTGGGACGGCCTGCGCAGCGGAGGCGAGCGCCAGCGAGCCGGAGCGG
>DASZFO010000296.1 GCA_035939775.1 Pirellulales bacterium
GCCGTCGGAGAATTGGAAGCAGTAAACATTCCATTCCGAGGCGGGAAACTTCCGCTGAATCAATTCCAGACAGACTTTGTAGCCCGAGCTGATCCGCGTGCCGCCGCTTTCGCGGGTGTGATAGAACGTCTCTTCATCGACCTCGCGGGCCACGGCGTCGTGAATGATGTATCGCACTTCGAGGCCGTCGTACTGGCTTGCCAGCCAGGTGTCGAGCCAGAAGGCCTCGGTCCGCACGATCTGCTTCTGCTCGTCGGTCATCGAGCCGGAGACGTCCATCACATACAGCACGACCGCGGTGGTTTGCGGCTGCGGGTTGGTCGTCCACGAGCGGTAGCGTTTGTCTTCGCGAATCGGAATCACTCGCGGATTGCCGACGTCGTAGGTGCTCGACGAAATCTGTCGGCGCAGGGCTTCCATGTAAGTCCGCTTGAAGTGCCGGAGCGATTCGGGCCCCGAGCGGCGGATGCTCGTGTAGCGGGCTTTGTCCTGAGTGACATTCGCCTTGCCCTTCGGCTCGATGCGGGGCAGCTCGAGTTCGTCGCCGAGGATCGCGGCCAGTTCCTCGAGCGTCACATCGACTTCAAGGATGTGCGCGCCCGGATCGCTGCCGGCCTGCCCTTCGCCTTGCTGCTGCCCGTCGCCGCCGGCGATCGGGGTGCCGACCTCGCCGTCTCCTTGCCCGACGCCGCCCGAGCCGTTCTGGCCGTAGCGAAAATGCGGTACGTCGAGCTGCGGAATCGGGATGCTGATCAGATCGCGACCCTTGCGGCCGATCATCTCGCCGTGGGTGATATACTTCCGCAAATTCTCGCGGACCTTGCCGCGGACAATCTGCTTGAAGCGTCGTTGATCTTGATCGATCTTTAGCATAGGGGCGAGGGGTGGGGGGCGAGGGACGAGGGAACACGCACCGCCCTTCGGGCGGAGTAGAATGAGGTTCGGACGTTTTTTCGCCACTGCATCACATCACCACGTTGCGCGGGAACCGCTTGCGCGTCCCCTCGTCCCTCACCCCTATTTGTTGGCATCGCCGCGGGCAAAAATGCTGGCCACATAGTTCAGCACGTCCGTGGCGCTTTCGTCGTCGTAACCGTAATCTCGGATCAAGCGGCCTTTCACTACGTCGATCTTCGCCTGCGTATCGGCGTCGATGACATTCGAGACCAGGCTCGTGAGCTTGATCGTGTCTTTCTGGTCCTCGAACAATTTCAATTCCAGGGCCTTATACAGCCGCTCGTTGGTCTTGTAGTCGAACGTCTTGCCGTCGATCGACAGCGCGCCGATGTAGTTCATGATCTCGCGGCGGAAGTCGTCCTTGCGGCTTTCGGGGATGTCGATCTTGTCTTCGATCGACCGCATCAGCCGCTCGTCCGGTTCGTCGTACTGACCGGTGAACTTGTTGCGGACCTTCTCGCGCTGCGTGTAGGCCTTCACGTTGTCGATGTAATTGCCGCAGAGCCGCTTGAGCGCGTCTTCGTCGGCGGCAATCGCCCGCTGGACTTCGTTTTTCACGATATTCGTATACTCTTGCTTGACCACGCCGAGGAGTTCACGGTAGTGGTTGCGCGTCTCCTCGACGGTGATCAAGCTGTGATGCTTCAGGCCGGATTCGAGTTCGTTCATCACCATGAAGGGATTGATCGAACGGGCGTCGGGATGGGCCACTAGGGCGTTGGAGATTTTGTCCTGCACGTAGCGGGGCGAAATCCCGTGCATCCCTTCCTGCACGGCCTGCTCGCGAAGCTCCTTGATATTATCCTCGGTAAAGCCGGGAAGGCTCTTGCCGTTGTACAGCTTCAGCTTCTGCAACAGAGTGAGATTGGCGTTCTTCGGCTCTTCCAGCCGCGTGAGGATCGCCCACATCGCCGCCATCTCGATGGTGTGCGGGGCGATGTGCTTGCCGCGCACCTTCTCGCGATTGTAGTCCTTCTCGTAGATCTTGATCTCGTCGGCCAACTTCGTGACGTACGGCACGTCGATCTTCACCGTCCGATCGCGGAGTGCTTCCATGAACTCGTTGTTTTGCAGCCGGCGATACTCCGGCTCGTTCGTGTGTCCGAGGATCACTTCGTCGATGTCGGTTTGGGCGAATTTCTTAGGCTTGACCTTGTGCTCCTGGCTTGCGCCGAGCAAATCGTAGAGAAACGCCACATCGAGCTTCAGGACTTCGACAAACTCGACAATCCCGCGGTTCGCGACGTTGAATTCTCCGTCGAAGTTGAACGCCCGCGGATCGCTGTCGCTGCCGTATTCGGCGATCTTGCGGTAGTTGATATCGCCGGTCAGCTCGGTCGAGTCCTGGTTCTTCTCGTCCTTCGGCTGGAAGGTGCCGATGCCGATGCGGTCTTTCTCGCTCAGGACGAGCCGCTTGACGCGCACATCGTGTACCACTCGAGTCCAATCTCCTTCGTAGCGCTTCAGCCGTTCGGCGTAGACATGCCGGCAGAAGGGGCAGAGTTCTCCATGAATCTTGACCTTATATTCACTCGGGCCGGCATTGAGCTTCAGCATCGTCTCCTCGCGGAACCGCTCGGGGACGAGGTGCAGCGGCTCCTCGTGCATCGGGCACCAATGGATGTTGTTCGGGTCGCCCAACGACGTCCAGCCGAGCGTGTAGAGGGCGCCGGCATCGGTCTGCGAATAGCGCTCCAAGCCTTTCTTTAAGAGCCGCGCGATCGTGCTCTTGCTCGAGCCAACGGGGCCGTGAAGAAGCAGCACGCGCTTCTCGATCCCAAAGCCTTGCGCAGCGCTCTTGAAGGCGTTCACGAGCGCTTGCAGCGGCACGTCCAATCCGAAGACGCCGTCGCGGCCGTGGTCGTCCGGATCGTCAAAGAACTTGTAGCGGACTCGCTTCTCGCGGCCTACTTCGTAGGTCGTCGTGCCGGAAGAGACGATCATGTCGTAGACGCGCTCGAAGGCGTTGCGCGTCGAGTGCGGATCGCCGGCGACGAGATCGAGATACTCCTCGAATGTGCCCTCCCAGTTCTTGCGTCGGAATTGATCCAGGTCTTGCCGTTGTGCGACCAGCGAAATAATCTCGCGTCCACCAGTCATGGGTGATCCTCCAAATAAAACGTGCCGCGCCTAAGGTTTGCCGCCCTCGTTCCTTCAAAAACCTTGGACCACGCCGGGACAAGCTGCTCGAAGCTTGCCCAGTGCAGCCGTTTGATTCACTTGGTTTCGTGTCATTTGATGCCGTTCGTGTTGCCGGAAACCGGTTATTCCGCGGGGTTCAGTCGCACGCTTCTTGCCCTGGCCGCCGAGCGGCCTTTTCCACGCGCGCAGCTTTTCCACATTCGCGCAGGGGCAAAGCCTTGCAGGGCAGTTCTCGTGGCGGCGCAGCGGCCGACGCCGCTCCATTCAATGCGGGGCCGACGCCGTTCGATTCAACGTGGGCAACCGACAGAGACTTGCAAATGCAAGTGCAAAAGAAGTTGCAAAAGAACGCGAGTGGATCGCAGTCGAGGCGGAGCTACAGGCGGGAAGGGCTCTTCTCGTTCACGCTGTGCCAAAGCCGCGGGGAGTGAAAACCTCGTTGTCTTCCACCACATTTCAGTATTGCTAGAAAATCAAATCAAAACAATATCAGCTTTTGGCCGCTGCCGAACCAGCCACCTCCAACTACCTAGGGGAATTCAACACAAGCCGCTGCCAATCATCGACTTATGGTGAGCCGTCGGGGTCGCCCCGCGGTTTTCCGCATTTCGCAAAAAAATCATTGCTGTTGTCTAGCTCTGTGGGAATGGAAGGCAAGAATTCACATGAAGCCGGCATCGCCGATCAAAAATCCAAAATCAGCAATCCAAAATCGAAAATCATCATCACGCGAGCAGCCGCTCGACGCTCTCGATCAGCCGGTCCATGGCGAACGGCTTGCGGATGTAGTCGTCGACACCGAGCATCTCGGCATAAGCCTTGTGGCGGCTGCCCTCGTTGGCCGTGATCATGATCACGCGCATCGGGTCTTTTTGCGTCCGGCGGAGCTTTTCCAGCACGAGGAACCCGCTCCGCTTGGGCATCATCATGTCGAGGATTACCAGCGACGGCAGCTCCCGCTCGGCCATTGCCAGCCCCTGATTGCCGTCACGAGCGATGAGGATTTCATATCCCTTCGCCGTCAAAGCGACCTTGAGCGATTCGATGATCTCGACGTCGTCATCGACTAACAGGATGCGCTTGCCGAGCGGTTTTTTTTCCGTAGGGTCGGGAGGCATGGCGGCAATTAGGAAGTACGAAGGACAAAGTACGAAGTCAAGCAGCGGCGGACTTCGCCACTCCCTTAATATGCGGATGGGCGAGCGGATTGCAAGCGCTGGCACGAATATTCGTGGTGCGGTTGCACAAACTTAAAACAAAAAGCCCAGGGACGCGTGTCCCTGGGCCATCCCGGATCGCGGGTGGTTTCGTTTTGCTATTGAGGCGGAATCTCAGTTACCGCCGCCGTTACCGGCGCCGCCGCGACGGCCGCCCCCTGCGCCACCGCCGAAGCCGAAGCCCGCGCCACCCTGTGGCAGTCCTTCGACTTTGGCGCCCTGCATCTTCTCGAACGCCGTTTTCTGATCGGCGGTGAGCACGGCCAGCAGCTTCTCGCTAGTCTCGGTGCGCATCTTGGTCATTTTCTCGCGCATCGCCGTGCGATCTCCGCCATTAGCCGCCGACTGGAATGCCTCGCGCATGTCCTTCATGGCGCTATCGGTGAGATCCTTGATCTTGTTCACCTGATCGTCGGTCAGCTTGAGCGCTTCGGCCACTTCTTTGTCGGCCAGGGCGGATGCGCCGCGGGCCTGGATGCGAATCTCCTTCATTCGGGCCTTCTGCGTATCGTTGAGAACTGCTCCGATTTTGTCTTCGAGTCCTTTGCGCAGTTCCGGCATCTTGGATTGTCGGTCTTCTTGACTGAGTCCGGTGAGCGACGCGCGGAAATCGTCATTAATCTTCTTGATCGAGTCCTTCTGCTCGTCGGTGAGGGCGAGTTCCTTTTGAACGGCCTCATTCGTGTACAAATTGCCGCCGCGGCCTCCTCCTCCTTGGCCGCGCTGGCGGGCAGGCGGATTGGCCGGCGGGTCATCCGCTGCCGACGCCTGGCAGGCGGCGAACGCGCCGATCACCATCAATGACAGTATTGCGAACATGAAACGACTGGTACGCGACATACAGATTCCTCCCGTAAAAAACGCCGGTGCTTGCAAAATCCTCATAATCGGTCGAGCGACCGAGGATACCTCGACAAAAACGCCTAGCGATTGAACCCTCGCCCGGCGACTTAGTTCCGCGATTACTTTCGCAAGCCGCCCAGCAGATCGCCGAGATTGTCGTGGACCTCGCCGGTCTGACGGACGACGAGCGCCCGCAATGGATTGTAATAAACGATCGTTCCCGGCCCGCCACGGATGTCCCAAGTGTCGGGGACAATGGTGGTTAATCGCGCCTCTTGCCGGGCGGTATGCGTAAGATATAATCACAGCCTAACTTTGCGGCGTCCGCCACTGTTGCCGCGGCAAAGCGTCGCTGGCTTCAATTCCGATGCTGGCAGCGTCGGCCACGGCGCGTGTCGGCCGAGGTTTCGGGGGTGTAGCTCAGTTGGTTAGAGCGCCAGCCTGTCACGCTGGAGGCCGCGGGTTCGAGTCCCGTCACCCTCGCTTCGATTCATGAATGCGGCCGGGGACTGTTCTCTTTATTGGCGGGCACCGTCGCCGCGGTGAGCGCGTGACAAAAGGGGATTGTCCCTCTCTCCCCAGGCCCCCTTTTCCTAGGCCCGATGAGCACGATCCGCACATTTGTGGCCGTGGAGATTCCCGAGGAGATTCGGCATCGGGCGGCGGCGCTGGTTGAGCGGCTCCGCGTCAGCCAAGCGAAAGTCCGCTGGGGCGACCTCGGCACGATGCACTGGACGATGAATTTTCTCGGCGACGTGCCAGACACCGAATTGCCCGCCATCTGCTCCGAGGTCGCCGCCGCGGCGAAGCCCTTTACGCCATTTGACCTCGAAGTCCGCGGCGTCGGGGCCTTCCCAAACGCGGGCCGACCGCGAACGATCTGGCTCGGCGCGGGCGAAGGGAAGGAGCCGCTGATCTATTTGCAGTCGGCACTCGAACGGCATTTGGCCACGCTCGGATTCCGCGCCGAGGCCCGCCGCTTTCAGCCGCATCTGACGCTCGGGCGCGTCCGCGACGGTTCGTCAGGCTTGACGGAACTCGCCGACCTGTTGCGAAAGCACGCGGAATTCGACGCCGGGCTGATGACGGTCGACGAAGTCGTCGTTTTTTCCAGCCGACTGGAGCGCGCCGGCGCCGTGCATGAGCGCCTCGGCAGCGGATCGCTGGAAGGGCGGCAGTAGGCATTAAGCATTAGGCAGTCGGCGCCGCTTGCGGTTTAGCCGCGACTTCGAATTTGTCGGGCGTTCTACCATCAAGCAAGTTGACTCGCTTCATTAGGCGGCCTTATACTTCGGCGAGAGCGTTGGGCCGCCAAAGGCTCGTGTTGCGCCCATAGCCGCTAAACTCACACACCCCGCGGACGGTAGACGATGAGCGTAGGTGAAGGAACCGGCACCGGATTCGCCACGATGCGTGGACGGAGCTATCCGTCCATTCGCCAGTTCACGGTTTTCTTGGAAAACCGCGTGGGGCAATTGCTCGAGGTCGTCCGCCGTTTCGAGGGGAGCAAAGTCCGGATCGTCGCCCTGTCGATTTCCGATTCGGCCGAGTGCGCGTTTGTTCGATTTTTGCTTAGTCATCCGGAACAAGGTCGAGAGATTCTCGAACGGGCCGGCTTGGCGCTGATCGAGAGCGATCTGATCGGAGTGGAGTTGCCGGTCGGCGATCAAGCGCTGCTGCGGATTTGCACGGCGCTGTTGCAGGCCGAGGTGAACATCATCCAGGCCTATCCAATTCTCGTTCGCCCGCACGGCCGCCCGGCGGTGGCGTTGATGGTCGATAACATCGAGATGGGGCTGGAGACGCTCGCCGAAAAAGGCTTCACGATGATTGCTGAAGCCGACCTGGCGCAGGATGAGTGACGAGAAGCCGTTTCAAGACCGCCAGGGAGACGGGGACAGTCCTAGGCTGCGAAAAATTGGTTTGGTGTTGGTGATTTTATTGGATAAGTTTTGTTCCGCGGTCCACCCGAGCAACAACCGAATTCTCAATAACTTGCGTCAATTCCCCGCGGGAATTCGGAACGGAATCCGCATAAGGCCCTTGCGGAGTGCGGTGGCCACGCAGATTTGTTCTCGCGACTAGCGGCGATTTAGCTATAGTCCTCGCGGTTTGGATCATTACCACAGCGACTCTAGCGGGATCAAAACTTGGATAATCACACCAACCAGTTTTGCGCGGCCTAGGACAGTCCCCGGCGGTTTTGAAACGGCTTCGAGCAACACTTCTACTCGAACATCCCGTCGGGCAACCCGACGACGCCGCGGACGACGACGCGGGTGATCGTATCCCAGGGAACGATCGTCATCGTCACCGTGCCATCGGCGGCCTGAGTTGCGAACAGGCCGTGCGTGCTTTGCGAAAGCCGCCGCTCGAACCAGTCGGGCAGGAAGATCGCGCCGCTCGCCAGATGCAGCTCGATGATGCCGCCGTGCTCGCGCTCCGACCACAGCCGTGTGACCAAGGCGGCCAACGTATGCGGACCGGATCCCGCAACCGGATTCTCTTCGTCAGGCGATTTGGCTGCCGGCGACGAAGCGGCATCGTCTGATGCGCCGGCCGACGAATTGGTGGGACCGGATTCGAGGATTTCGCGAAAGTTGCCTAAATCGTAGACCCGCGATCCTTCGTCCTCGCCCCCGGCTTCTTCGATAAACGGAATTTGGAATTTCGCGCCGCATTGCGGGCATTTTCCGGCGTGTCCCTGTAGGCGCCGGGGAGCGTTCAGCTTATGCCCGTTGGGGCAGAGAAAAACGATCGACTCCTCGCGAGCGCCAGAGTCTCCCGTTGGTTTCGTGGCCTCAGCGCCACCGGCGCCCGGCTGTCCCCCCACTGCCGCCGCGGCCAGCCCGCTGTCGGACTTGTATTGTTTGAACGCGCCGGTCGACGGGCTCGATTTACCCGAGGCCGATTCGCCGACCGCTCCCGTGGCCAGCATCCCCTTGCCGCTGGCGGAGGCCACCGACGCGGCTTCGCCCGAGGAAACCTTGCTCGCCGAGCCGTTCTGCCCCGGCACCTTGCTGATCGCGCCGCACTTGGGACACTTGGCCGTCTTGCCGGCATCGTCGTCCTTGGTGCGCAGCGCATGGCCGTTCGGACAAGTGAATTCGATCGCCATAGGTTTCTCAATGGATCGCCAGAATTGGCCGAACCGAACGCCGGGAATGCCGGACCTGTGAAAAGCGAACTGGCGCGGACCCGCGGCCGCACCGAATCCTCCTTGATCCTAGTCTGTCGCGCCGAGAGATACAATCATTTCCATCTCCTTGACTTGCAAGTCGAACGCACGGAAACTAACATTCTCGCGGGTCGTGGGGCGACTTTGGGCGGTCTTTTCTTATGCCGATCAACATCATTTGTCCCGGCTGTCATAGTCGCTTCACTGTCAGCGAGCAGCATGGCGGCAAGGCAGCTCCTTGCCCCAAGTGCAAGACGACCATCAACATTCCCAAGGCGGGCGAGGAAGTCAAAATCCACGCGCCCCAGGACTACGGCGGAGCGAAGGGCGTCACCGGCGAACTTGTCCTCAAACCGATCGCCCGCCAGGAAACGAAACTCAAAGCGATCTGGGTCGCGGCCATCGGCGCCGCGACGATCGTCACGATCGGGCTGGCGGTTATCATCGGCAAGGCCTATCCGCCGGCCCCGGTCGATGATGCCGGCGCGGTCGCTCCGGACAAGACCGGCCGAGAACAGCCGCCGACGCAGCCGGGGCCTGAGTCCGCAGATCAAGGTCCGGTGATGAAGAGCACGGTGCCGGCCTACATCCTTGGCGCCGGGGCACTGGTGCTTTCGCTCCCATTGGTGCTGGGGGGGTACTCATTTTTGCGCAACGACGAGATGGAGCCTTATCGAGGGCGCGAGCTGCTGATTCGGGCTTCGGTTTGCGCTTTGGTCTTCGCGGGGCTGTGGGGCGCGTTTGGGTTGCTGCGCGCGTACGGCGTGATCCCCGATCAGCAAAATGCTCAGGTCTGGATCTTCGCCGGCCCGGCGTTCGTCGCCGCGGGAGGGGCCGTCGGCTATCTGGCCCTCGATTTGGAGTTCGGCAGTGCCGCGCTGCTCTATGGCTTATACTTCGGCGTAACCGTCTTGCTCCGCGTGATTATGGGCTTGAACCCGTTGTGAAGACGATAGGTTTGCATCGTTTTGGCCCTGACATGCGACGTTGCCGTGCGGTGCAGGGAACTCCTCCTGTGGCGTTCAGTGAGGCGGCGTGGATCCGATCCGCATGGACGGTCCGGAACGCCACAGGGCCCAGAGGGTGCCCCGTCCCCTACAGATTGAAAACCTGTCGCCAGAATCAGCGAGAAAACAGGAGAGTCTAGTTTGCCTACCGATTCCACTCCACGAGGCTCCACGTCCGAGGAGCCGCTGATCGCCGTCTTCGTCGATTTCGAGAATCTGGCGATCGGCGTTCGCGATATGAAGGTCGGACGGTTCGAGATTCAACTGGTCCTCAAGCGGCTGTTGGAGAAGGGCCGCATCGTCTACAAGCGGGCCTATTGCGATTGGAGCCGCTACGAGGAATCCGTGCGGGAATTTCACTCGCAAGGTGTCGAGCTGATCGACATCCCGCAAACCAGGATGAGCGGCAAGAACAGCGCCGATATTCGGATGGTAGTCGATGCGCTCGACCTCTGCCATTCCAAGCAGCACATCGACGTGTTCGCCCTGATCTCCGGCGACAGCGACTTCTCGCCGCTGGTCTCCAAATTGAAGGAGAACAACAAGCGGGTGATCGGCTGCGGCGTGAAGAGTTCCACTTCCGATCTGCTGATCGGCAACTGCGACGAGTTCATGTACTACAACGATCTGATCCGCGTCGCCAAGCGTTCACAGTCCAAAGTGCCATCGAGGCGCACTGGCGCAAAGAAGGAGGAAACGACCAAGGACGACGGGGCGAAGGACGACAAGAAGCAGGAAGGTTTCGACCGCGTCTTGGAGGTGCTCCATTCCGTGGAGCAAGATTACGACCCGCTCTGGGGCTCGGCGCTCAAGACGGCCATTCGCCGCGTGTTTCCCGGATTCAACGAAGGCTATTACGGCTACCGCAGCTTCTCCGCCCTGCTCGAAGACATCAAAGCCCGCGGCTTGATCGAGCTGGAATACGACGAGAGCCGCGGGAACTACAAGGTCCGCCGGGCGAAGGATTGAGCGGGCCAGAACCGCTCACCAACCCATCGAGCGCCTTACCCAATCGCGGGCAAGTGAATGGAGATCAAAGTAGGCGTCCCAAACGGAGCGAGCCCATGCCTTGGTACGCTCGACGTACTCCGCCTCGGTCGCGGCTTCGCTCAAATGGAGAATCGTCAGATCGCCTAGATGTTGAGGCGGCGTGGGGCGCTCGGCGGTGAACTTCCCGTCTATGCTGCGCTGAAGCGCTGAATAAATGGCCGAGTTGCCGTCGTGTTCGAGACCGCAGCAGAGGCTGGCGAGATGATATGTCAGCTCTTTGGCGGAGCGACAGTAGGGCTCGAGATGCTGGAGAGCATAGGAATCGACCAGCAGCCGCCCAAGCCGCATATCGGCAGGCCGAAACCGCCCCCGGTTGGTCGCGTAGAACATCGCCCGGCACGATCCTAAACCGCCATCGATCCGCGCGCCGCAGTCGGGGCAGGCACTCGCGCCGGGAGTTGGTTCGGGAATGTGATTCCAGTCGCGAGGCATGGCAGTTAGTATGCGGACATGGCCCGTTTCCCACCGCAGTCTTCATTATTCTCCCGTCGCCCAAACTCGCGCTTCGCCGTCGTCGCTGATTTCGACGTGGATGATGTTCGAATGGCAACAGACGGGGCAATCTTCGACGTACTCTTGACTCGCCCCGGCAGTCAAGTCGAGTGGGATGACGATCTCCTCACCGCACGATTCACAAACGTAGCTGGCTTCGTCGTACATTGCCGCGCCGTTCGCTCTACAACTCGCCGAGGAATTGATCAAGCGCCTGATCGAACTCGGACGCCGGTGGATCGTTGTGGTCGCCGCCGCGGATGGTTACGAAACGCTTTGGCTCGTTGGCCGCGTCGAACAGCCGCTTCCCCAGGGCGAACGGCACAATCCGATCCGAGTCGCCGTGAACTTGGAGCAGCGGGCCGTGGTAGTTGCCGATCTTGGCGAGTGAATCGAGGCGGGTGCGCATCAACAGTCGCACGGGGAGCCACGGATAGTGGGCCGCGGCGGCGTCGGGGAGCGAAGTGAAGGTGCTGATCAGCACCAGGCCGCGGGCGCCGTCGGCCGCGGCCAGATCGACCGACACGCCGCCGCCGAGCGATTCGCCCATTTGAACGATCTGCTTTTCGTCGATCGCCGCTTGCTTGGCAAGCCAGGCGCGGGCGGCGCGGGCATCGCTCAGAATGCCTGCCTCGTCCGGCGAGCCTTCGCTGCGGCCGTAGCCGCGATAGTCGAAGATCATCACCGCCGCGCCGAGACGGTGCAGGTCGCGCAGGATGTCGGCGCGATCCGAAAGATTGCCGCCGTTGCCGTGGGAGAAGAGGATCACGGCCCGGGGATGCTCGTGCGGCATGAACCAGCCGTGCAATCGCGTCCCGTCCGGCGCGCTAAACTCGGCGTCCTCGAAGGCCAAGTTCGATGGCCGCCAGTCGCCGTCCGGATAGAGGCTCGGCACGAACACCAGCGACCGCTCGAGAAACAGCATAAGGAGGACGATCCCGAGATAAGCAATCGCCAAGATGCGGGCCAAACGGAGGAGGAATCTTTTCACGCCGTCACGCCTTTAGAGCGCCCAACACGACCGTCTCGCTATTGTAGTAGGCACGCTCCGCGTGCCGTAACTGCTACGGCACGCGGAGCGTGCCTGCTACATTACTCTCACTTATTGACGAACCCATAATTCGGGTTTTTGTAATCGAAGTCCGCGTCAGTGAGTCCCACGTTCAGCTTGAGGTCCTTATAGGTGTACGACTCGTCGAGCGGCGGCTCTTTGCCCGGCCCCGATGGCCAGAGCGCGGCCTCGTAGTGAATCGGCACTTGCAGCTCGTCGTCGATATAAACGCGGGCTCGGTAGAAGAGAAACACACGCCGCGGCGTCGGATGAACGACCTCGATCAGCGTGCAGTTGCGAGCGCCGACCTTGGCGTTCTTGTAGAAATGGACTTCGACCTCGCCATACTTCCGGTCTTCCTCGGCAATCTCGATCAGCCGCTTGGTGAGATGGCCGAGGCCGGCGTTCGTAATCGGATAACGATTGTCCATCATCGCCAGAGCGCTAGTCGGTTGCAGCCAGACTGCTCCGAGCGCTCGCTTCAGCCCCGAGCCCTCGCGAGCGACGAATTTGCCGCCGTTGGCCCCGGCGAGATAGAGCACCTCGCGCCCCTTCACGTCATCGGGCTTGAAAAACTTGAAATAGACGGAGAGCGGCTTGGGCCGGAACTTGGCTTCCATCGTGGAAGGATCGAGGAGTTGGCCGTTGACGCGTTCCTGCTTGATGAACGTGCAGGTGTAGTCCTTGACGTCTTTTTCGATATGGTCTTGGACGCGATGGGCGATCGCCAGCGCGGCGTCGAGCGGGTGCTCGCCGGGCGGCGCGGACGGGGCCGGCGCGGCGGCGTCGCTTGCCTTAGCGTCGCTCGATGTGGCGTCGCCGGCGTTGCCGTTCGACGCGCGCAACGGATTGTCCGGGGACGTCGACGCGGGTGACTCGGCCGCAACCGGAGCGCCGAACATGGAAACGGCGATCGCCAAAATCACCGTGAGGCAAGCGACCCCCATGGCGATAATGCCGCCGCCGAGAAACCGCCTTCCGCTTCGTTGGGCTCGGTCCCGCTGCATGAAAACCTCCACTGGCTGATGCTGGCATGGCCGGCCTGGGAGCCGGCGATGAGCTTGAACGCCTGCGGAAGTTTTATACGCCAGAGGGCGGAAAGACAACTCTTGCCGCGGTGCGCCAGAGGGCAGGAGGCAGTGACTTCGGCGAGGTGGCCGGGGCTGAGGCGAAGCCGGGTGCCATGGCCACTGCTCTGAGTGGCCATGCACCAACGCAATCCATGCCCACGCCGAGCCGTGGGCATGGCACTCAAAGTATCAACGCAGCTTTGACGCTCAACTACTTAAAGTGATAGCCCGGGTTCGTCGGCTCGAAATCGGCGTCGGTCAGGCCGACGTTCACCTTCATATTGAGATAGGTGTATTCCTC
Source organism: Pirellulales bacterium (assembly GCA_035939775.1). Classification (NCBI taxonomy): domain Bacteria; kingdom Pseudomonadati; phylum Planctomycetota; class Planctomycetia; order Pirellulales; species Pirellulales bacterium. The sequence continues at coordinate 13,309 of DASZFO010000296.1, forward strand.
GTCGAGCTGCGGCGGGCCGCCGGGTGTCTTCGGCCAAGTGTAGGCCTCATAGCGGATCGGCACGTTCAACTCGTCATCGACGTAGATTAGCGCCTTGTTGAACAAGAAATTCCGCCGCGGGACCGGATGGTTCACTTCAATAATCGTGCAAACGCGATCGTTCACCTTGGCGTTCTTGCGATAGTTCACCGTGCATTCGCCAAATTGCATGTCATTCGTGCCCACTTCGATTAGACGCCGCACCAGGTTGTTGACGCCGATCTGCGTGATCGGATACTTGTTGCCTTGCATCGCCAGCGCACTGGTTGGGAGCAGCTCGACGGCGCCGAAGCGCTTCTTGAGCCCTTGACCCTCATGGGCGATCATCTTGCCGTTATTCCGCCCTTGGAAGTAGATCACCTCGCGGCCCGCTTCGTCGGCCGGCCTGAGGAAATTGAGATAGACGCTGAACGGCTGATTGCGAATCTTGACATACATGTATTCGGGTTCAGTCAACTCGCCGCCGATCCGCTCCCGCTTGATCATCGTGCAGGTGTAGTCGGGGATTCTGGTCCTGATCGTCTCGAGACTGCTTTGGGCCATCCGAATAGCGCCCGCCAACGGATGCTCGACCATCTGCGGCTGCCCGCCAGGTTGGAAGCCTTGCTGGCCGCCGCCTGGAACGCTGGCATAAGGTCCGACTGCCGTCGATCCGGTGTTCGAGGGGCCGACCACGACCATTGCCGGACGCATCGGCGGCGTATCCGTGGGATTTGGGCCGTACTCGCCTTGTGCGAAGAGCGCTCGACCGGCCGTACAGGCCGCGAGCAGAGCCGCGGCGGACGCGATGCGACACCAAGAAATCGTGCAACGCATGGATCAACCTCCTTGCTGTTGGCCAGCGCCCTCCTGGCGCTCTTGCTACTGTTTATCGCCCGGCATTTGGGAAATAATTACAACCACCCATACCGCCGAATCTCTTTGCCCAACCGGTTTGTCCGCGTTTGGGCGGGTCTGGCGCGGCGGCACATCCTACTCAAACGAAGTTTTCCGAGGGAGAGCAATTCGTGGACCGAGTCCAAATCCAAGTGGCCACCGTCGTTTCGCGGCCGTTTCAAGAAAACACCTATGTCGCCTGGTTGGCCGGGCATACCGATTGCCTCGTGATCGATCCGGGTCTGGAACCGAACCTGATCGTCGAATTGCTCGAAAACGAGGCGTTGACCCCCGCCGCCATCCTCAATACTCACGGCCACAGCGACCACATCGCCGGCAACGGTCCGATGAAGCGCCGCTGGCCCGATTGCCCGCTCGTGATCGGAGAAAACGAAACCGCCAAACTGTCCGATCCGCGGCAGAATCTGTCGGCCGATTTTGGCGCCGCGCTGGTCAGCCCGCCGGCCGATGTAACTGTCCGCGAGGGAGAGGTTTACCGGGCGGCAGGATTCGATCTCTTGGTCCGCGAGATTCCCGGGCATTCCTCGGGCCATGTCGTCTTCATTTGGCAATCCGGCGCGCCGCAGGTGGTTTTCGGCGGCGACGTGCTATTCGCGGGCAGCGTCGGCCGAACCGATGAGATGGTCGGCGGCAGCTTCGCCCAATTGGCTCGCGGCATCCGCGAGAAACTCTTCACGCTTCCCGACGACACGATCGTGCTCCCCGGCCACGGCCCGGCCACGACGATCGGCGAGGAGAAGAGGAGCAATCCATTTGTTGGAAAAGGGTCCGGAGGTTAGACGCCAGAGGCCGGGAAATCGGAGTAAAACACGCCGTGCGTGCCACAATCAATAGGCGCCGCGAATGTGTTCCGCCACTTGGCGGTCGTACCACGTGCGCAACCGTTTGTGCAAATCGGGGCTGAGCGGCGGGAGGTCGCTGGAGGCAGCGTTTTCGCGGGCTTGCAGCGCGTTTTTCGCGCCAGGAATGAGGACGCTGACGGCGTCGAAGTCAAGGCACCACCTCAAGGCCATCTGAGGCAGCGTCATTCCGTTGGGCACGAGCGGCTTGAGCGCGTCGGTCAACTCAACCCCTTTCTCGAATGGCAGGCCGGCAAAAGTCTCACCGACGTTGAATTTCTCCCCGTCGCGATTGTAGTTGCGATGGTCGCGCGCATCGAATTTCGTGCGGCGCGTGAACTTGCCGGAAAGTAACCCGCTGGCCAGAGGCAAGCGCACGATGATGGCGACTCCCTGCCGCTTCGCCCGCTCGAAGATCGTCGAGATGGGCTTCTGACGGAATATGTTGAAGATGATTTGCAGCGCGCCTAGATCGGGCTGCTCCAGACAGATCAGCGCTTCATCCATCGATTCGACGCTCGCGCCGAACTGCTTGATCTTGCCTTCGCGCTTGAGCGCGCGCAGCGCCTCGAACACCTCGCCGCGGCGCAGCTCGCCGGCGGGGACACAGTGCAACTGCTCCAAATCGAGCGCCTCGACGCCCAGCCGCTTGAGCGAGGCCTCGGCGTGCTTGCGAATCATGGCGGTCTTGAAGTTATCGGGCCAACCCGGCGTGGGCCCGCGGCCGAGTTTCGTGGCGACGAAGATCTTGTCGGCCATCCGAGATTGTTTGAGGAACCGGCCGATCAGCGATTCGCTGCGGCCGAGGCCGTAGATATCGGCCGTATCGAAGAACGTAACGCCCTCATCGACCGAGGCGGCCAGGATGGCGAGCGCCTCATCATCCGACACTTCGGCGCCCCAATCGCCGCCAAATTGCCAAGTGCCGACGCCGATTTCTGAAACAGTTACGCCGCTGCCGCCGAAGTTTCGCTGCTGCATGGTGATTGATTCCTTGATGCGTTCGGTAGGGGTTATAAACCCTCTTCTTTTTGGCGCGGACCAGGACTGGCGCAGGCTTCACTGCCAATTCCCCTCACCCCAACCCTCTCCCAGAGGGAGAGGGAGCGGCGCAGCAGTATCGTCGGCTACGGATACGCGGCGGCTAACCGTCCTCTTCCTTCGTACTTTGTACTTCGTACCTCGTACTTCCGTTCTGCTCTTCCGCCGGCATGGCCGGAAGTTCGAGGATGAATCGGCTTCCTTCGCCGGGACGGCTTTCAACGAGGATCCGCCCGCCGTGTTCTTTCAGAATCTTCTGGCTTACGGCCAGGCCCAGACCGGTGCCGCGCGAACCCTTGCTGGAAAAGAAAGGGTTGAAAATCTGCTGCAAGTTTTCCGGGGGAATGCCCGTGCCGTTGTCTTCCACGATCACCTGCACGACGCCGTCGCCGGTTAGTTGCCTGGTGCGGATCGTAACGATCGAGTCCTCGCGCTCGTCGCAGGCATCGAGCGCGTTGGTCACGATATTGAGCGCCGCCCGATGGATGCCCTCGGCATCGAAGGTGAGCGGAGGAATTTCAGCGTCCGGCTCGAAGCGCAGGGCGACCTTCATCTCCTCGGCGCGGGCGCGGATCAAATCGACCACGTCAGTCACGACGGCGTTCAAGTCGGCGGCGGCGAAGTCCGGCTCGCGGTCCTTGCTGAAGGTGAGCATGTCGAGCACCAGAGACGAAATCCGCCGCTGGTTTCTCTCGACGATATGCCAGCCTTTGCCAACCACTTGCTCATCGTGCTCCGCGAGCCCCATTTCGATCAGATAGCTGCCGCCGCGGATCCCTTGCAGGATGTTCTTGATGTGGTGCGAGAGGCTGGCGATGGTTTGGCCGACGGCCGCCAGCCGTTCGGATTGCACCATTGCCGAGTAGTACTTCGTGTCCTCGACCGCCAAGGCCGCCTGATGGCCGATCGCGACCATCAACTGGAGATGCTCTTCGGTGAATCGATTGCCGCCGCGGTCGATGACGCGCGTGGCCGGGGTCAAGGTGTCGATGTAAATCACCCCGACGATGTCGTACCGCCCCTGCATCGGAACGCAGATCGCCTCACGCACACCCATTCGCACGATGCTGTTGGCCGCATCGAAGCGATCATCTTGCCGGGCGTCGCTGGTAAGCACTCCCTCGCGGCGCTCGAGCACGTAGTCGAGGATCGTTTGGCTGATCGAAATCTTGTCGCCGGGGTGCAATGCCTTGCGATCGCGGCGAACTTTGGGTTGCAGCTCTTTGGTCTCCGGATCGACCAGCATGATGCAGCCGCGATCCGCCTCGACCCATTCGAAGATCAACTGCATGATCCGCCCGAGAAGCTGATCGATGTCGAGCGTGTGGCTCACCGCCAAGGCCGTGCGATACATCACCTGCAGATTGCTGCGGGCCCGGGCGAGCCAGAGGGCATCGGATTTGTCGGGCGGGGCGGCGAAGATGCGGCTCCCTTCCTGTTGGCTGATCGAGTGGACGATTCGCGATGGGTCGGTTTGGCGATCGACGGAGAAGATATCGATCTTCGCCCCGAGGCTGGACGAGGGGGCCTCGCTCGGGCCGGTGAAGAGCATCACCGTGCGGCCGATCTGGAGCTGGTCGCCGCTGGTCAGCTCGCGGCGCTCGATCCGTTCGTTGTTGACGAACGTGCCGTTCGAGCTGCCCATGTCGGAGACGACGAACAGATTGCCCGTGTGGCGAATCTCGGCATGATGGCGCGAGACCTCGGTATCGTGCAGTTGGATTCGATTGCCGGCCTCGCGTCCCAGTGGGAACGTGGCGGAGTCGGAATCCAACTCGAACCGGGTCCCCTGATCCCGGCCTTGAATGACGAACAGCGACGCCACGGCAGAACCGCCTCCCGACACAATCGGTCACGAGCCCAATGCGAAAAGCGCTCCGCTCGCGGGGGACGGCTCTGCCAGTGTATTCCTCACGCTCCGCGTGAGGACGTTTCCTCACGCGGAGCGTGAGGAGTACACTGAGCCGGTTCGCGGCCCGCGCGGAGCAACTGCTCGATTTTAAGGATCAGCGGTTGGTAATGATAGGGTTTGGCGACAAACTGGCGCGGCGGCGCGGCCGTCTCCCGCCGCGCGCTACCCAACAGTACCACCGGCGTTTCGCCGCCATGTGCCAACGCGGCGAAATCGTTCGGCCGCGGGCCGTCGTGGGTCGAAGCCAATTCGAGGTCCAGCACGATCAGATCGGGGCGATGCTTTCGCGCCAGCGCCAGGCCGTCGTCGGCCCGCGCCGCCTCGAAAATCCGCATCCCGCGCCTCTCCAGTGCCGTCCTTAATACTTCCCTGGCTTCGTTCGATCGATCGACGATCAATACACTCGATCTGGGGACCAACAGCGCACCTCCATGTACGCCCCCTGAGAACTTCCCCACGCAAACGACGACCCAAATAGCTCTCGCCGCGGCAATCCATTGCCAGCGGCGAAGGGAGCAAAGAATATCGAGCGGGCCGCTTTGAGTCAAAAGCAAATGATCATCTGGCGGGCCAGGTCACGCTTAACTCGATTCGTAACCGTTCGCCCATCTTTACGTTCTTAAACATCCGTGCTTTTCCGGGCACGGGGACGCCCACATCGAATCGCTCAACGCGGCATTCGACATCAAGGCTCGGCTTTGACAGCATGGGCGATGCCATGGTGGCCGCGAGCATCAATAGATTGAGGAACATACGAACCGCCTCCAATGGGAAAGAGAGAACTGCGGAGCGAGATCGTACTGAACGGCCGCACGCGCTTCAAGCCTGGGCTACGTAAATGACGCTGTTCGCAAACCTCCCTATCGCAAAACTCAGTTCTGCTTCTATAATCGCCGAGACGCCCAATTCCGATGTCGCTCCGCGGGAAAGGCATGCGAAACACTCGATGGCTGCTAGCAAGACTCAAACCAATCTCGCAAAGACTCATCCGGCAAGCCCGGTTGCGGCCGGCACGCCGGGCAAGAGCCGCATTCTGATTGCCGACGACAATCCGCAGAACGTCGAATTGCTGGAGGCCTTTTTGGGCGATGTGGATTGCGAGATCGCCGTGGCCGTCGATGGCCGTGACACGCTCGACAAGGTCGCCAGTTTTCAGCCCGATCTGATTCTGCTCGACGTGATGATGCCCAAGCTGAGCGGCTTCGAAGTCTGCAAGAAGCTCAAGCAAGACCCGGCGACTCGCGGCATCATGATCCTGATGGTCACCGCGCTCAATGAATTGGGCGACATCGAACGGGCCGTCGATTCGGGGACCGACGACTTTCTCAGCAAGCCGGTTAACAAGGTCGAGCTGGTCAAGCGCGTCGAGAATATGCTTAAGCTCCGCCACGTGACCGACGAGCTGGAGCGGCTGCGGCGCTATATCCAAGGGATGGAAGACGACACGGGGCCGAGGAAATGACGAATGACTAATGACGAATGTCTAAAGAATGACGAAGCACGAATGACGAATTGCGAGCGAAGGTAACCATTGGTCTCGGCACGACGTTGATCCATTCGAGCTTCGTCATTAGTGCTTCCTTAGACATTCGTCATTAGTCATTCGTCATTTCAATCATGGAAACCTCTCTTCACCGCGAACTCAAGCGGCTCTATGCCGGCGAGGCCGCGCAATTGGAGGTCCGGCTGGCCGGCTATCGGATCGACGCGGTGGTGGATGGCGAGCTGATCGAGGTGCAGCACGGCCCGCTCACCGCGATCCGCGACAAAGTGCGGCGGTTGCTCGAAGCGCATCGCGTGCGGGTGGTCAAGCCGGTCGTTGCCCGCAAGATGCTGATCTATCGGCGGCGGAAAGCGGGCCGAGTCGCGCGGCGCCGGTTGAGTCCCAAGCGCGGCGGGGTGCTCGATTTGTTTGACGAGCTGATCCATTTCACTCGCGTCTTCCCGCATCCGCGGCTGACGCTTGAAGTGCCGCTGGTGGAGATCGAAGAGTGGCGCTACCCCGGCCACGGCCGCCGCCGCTGGCGCCGCGACAGCGATTTTCAGGTCGAAGATCAGAAGCTCATCGCAATCCAATCGCTGTGCCGGCTGCAAACGATCGGCGATCTCGCGGCCCTGATCGCCTGCCCCTTGCCGTCGCCATTTCACACGGCCCATCTCGCCGCGGGCCTCGACATCCCCCGCTGGTCCGCCCAGCGCATCGCCTATTGCATGCACCGCATGGGAGCGATCCATCAAGTTGGCAAGCAGCGCAACGCCTGGCTGTATTGCTGGAACGAAGCAGCTTTTTCGACAGGATTGACAAGATTAACAGGATGAATGGGAAGATGCCGCTTGCGAGTCGTCGCCGGCGCGGTTTTCGTCATTCGAGCTTCGTCATTCTTTAGACATTCCAGCTTCGACATTCGACGTTGATCCAGTCACTGCGCATAAAAAGACCCTCGCGCGATCGCAAGGGTCATTTTCGTCAGGAAGCGAGGACTAATCTAGGAACCCGATCAACTCCTGGCTTCTGCTCGGTTGCTGGAGCTTGCGGACGGCCTTGGCTTCGATCTGGCGGATGCGCTCGCGCGTGACCTTGAAGATGTGGCCGACTTCTTCCAGCGTGTAGCTGTAGCCGTCTCCCAGGCCGTAGCGGAGCTTGATGATCTCGCGCTCGCGGTAGCTGAGCGTCTTGAGCACCTTGGCGATCCGGCCGCGGAGCATTTCCTGGGCGGCGCCGACCGCGGGGTTTTCCGCGCCCGCATCGGGCAGCAAGTCGCCGAAGTGGCTATCCTCGCTGTTGCCGACCGGACGGTCGAGGCTGATCGGATAACGGCTCATCGCCAGCACGCGGCGGGTCTCGTCGATCGCCGTGCCGGAGGCGTTCGCCGTTTCTTCGATGGTCGGCTCGCGGCCGAGTCTCTGGAGCAATTGGCGCGAGACGTTGCGCACGCGCGACATCGTCTCGACCATGTGCACTGGAATCCGGATCGTCCGGCTTTGGTCCGCCACGGCCCGGGTGATCGCCTGCCGAATCCACCAGGTGGCGTAGGTGCAGAACTTGAAGCCGCGGCGATACTCGAATTTATCGACCGCCCGCATCAGCCCGGCATTGCCTTCCTGAATCAAATCGAGGAAGCTCAAACCGCGGTTGCGATACTTCTTGGCGATCGAGACGACCAACCGCAGGTTTCCTTCGGACAATCCGCGCTTGGCGTGTTGGTAATGGGCATAGATGCTCTTGAGATACTTCACGCGGTTGCGCATGCTCGTGGGCGTTTCCTGCGTGGTGCGGAGGATGGCCCGGAACTCCTTGAGCCAGGCTTGCCGCTCGGTGGGCGCCTGCTTCGATTTCTTTTGCGTTTCCATTCGGGTCTTGAGTTCGTCGGCCCGGCGGCTGAATTCTTCGAGCGTGCGAATCAGCGGCTCGATCCGCTGGGTGCGCAGGCCGAGTTCCTCGACGAGCTTCACCGCCCGCAAACGCCGCCGGCCAAGCCGCCGCCAAGCTTCGTGTCGGTGGTTCAGCTTGGTCGATTTGCTGGTGGCCAGGCGATAGTCGGCCTTGTTGCGCCGCAAGAGCGATTCGACGGTCCGCAGATTGTGCGGCAGCCGGCCGAGAATCTGGTCCTTTTCAAGGCGATCGGTCACCGAGACCTGCACCGTGCGATCGAACGGCAGCTCGCCGCGATGGACCCGCTTGAGGATCTTCACGGCGATCTGAATCACGTAGTCGCACTCGAGCAGCTTGCGGCGGAACTGAGCGCGAGTGACTTCGATTCTCTTCGCCAGCGAGATTTCCTGCTGACGGGTGAGCAGCGGGATTTCCCCCATCTGGGTCAGATACATTCGCACCGGGTCGTCCGACCAACTTTCGATGTCTTCCTCGTCGGCGAGCAATTCCTCCGCCTTGCCGTCGATATCCAAATCGACCATAGCCGAGGAATCGTCCACCAGGAGATCGTCGTCCACATCGTCAACGTCAACCGCCTTGTCGACCAGTTCGACCGCCTCATCGGCGTTTGGGGTTACATCATCTTCAAGATCGTCGAGCAGTGCGTCGTACAAGTGAACACTCCTTCGGTCAGGAAAGCGCTGGGGAGACCCTAATTATCCAAAGAACGAGGACAAAAATCCACCAAATTCTACCCACAGATTGGCAGCATGTCGGTTCGAGTGGAGATTTGGCAAAAGATTCCGCGGAGCCAAAGACTACCGGGGGCGGCGATAAACACCAGATTGCCCATTTTAACAGATTTGCCCCGAGCAAGCTGGTGATCGACTGACGGCAACAACCCAGACGGCTTACATGCAGGCAAGACGACGACCCATTCGGGTTTTTTTAGAGCGGTAACATCGGCCGCGAACCATGGTAGGCAAGCGACCAGCCGCAGTCGGTTCAGCCCAGCGGAGCAATCAGGGTGATTTGGTGATTTAGCGCGCCGCGCAATTGTACTCATGCAGCCTTAACCGTCTAGTGGCGCGGCCAGATTTTAGTAGGCAGTCGGCAGGAGGCAGTTGGCAGTGGCGCGAAAGCGTTTGTCCTGCTACATACCGGCTGCCTGTTGCCTGCTTCCACGGCTGCTTGTTCACGGTCGGTGCTGGCGATAGCATGATCGGCGTGGCGACCGCCGACGTCGGCTCCAGGTTCAACGATTCGTGAGGGCCAGTCCTTGTCACTTCTCGGAAAAATCGCATTCGTAACCGGCGCGAGCCGCGGGATTGGGCGAGGCGTGGCCATCGGGCTCGCTCAGGCCGGGGCCGATGTGGCGATCAATTATCACTCTCATTCCGACGAGGCCGAATCGACCGCCGAGGAAGTGCGCCGCGCCGGCCGACGAGCGATCACGATCCAGGCCGACGTATCCGATCACGAGGCCGTCGAGGGAATGGTCCGCCAAGTGATCGCCGAATTTGGGCGCCTCGATGTCGCCGTCAGCAATGCCGTTTACAGCGACCGCGAGCCGTTCTATGAAGCCGACCTTGCCGGATTCAAGCGGACGGTGGACGTGACGATGTGGGGTGCATTCCATCTGCTCCGCGCGGCGGCACGGCAAATGATCGCGCAAGGGGGCGGCGGGACGATCGTATTCATCAGCTCGCCGCACGCTTACGTTCCCATCCCGCGGACGATGGCCTACAATATGGCGAAGGCCGCGAACGACCAGATGGCCCGTACCGCCGCCATCGAGTTGATCGACCACCGGATCCGCGTGAACACGATTCATCCGGGCTGGATCGACACGCCGGGGGAGCGGAAATTCGTCACCGAGGAGCAGATTCGCGAGTTCGGCGAAAAGATGCTCTGGAAGCGCCTCGGCCGGCCGGACGAAATCGCCCGCGGTGTCGTGTTTCTCTGCGATCCGGCTAGCGACTATATCACGGGCGCGGAGTTGTTGATCGATGGCGGCAACTCGCTCCCCTGGTGGGCCAAGGGCGGAATGGGCGGGCCGCGATGAAAGTGTAAAGTACGAAGTACCAAACGCGAAGTTGCGTGCTCGCCACCCGTCACCCGGTTTTCATGGCTAAGTATTTATTGCCCTGTGTGTGCGGTCGGCGGATTCCGGTGGCGGCGGCCCAGGCGGGCGAGCAGTTGCAGTGCGAGTGCGGCCAGCGGATCGAGGTGCCGACGCTGCGGCACTTGACCGACCTCGAACGACTCGACGATTCCGCCGCGCGGCCAGCTAGGGCTTGGGGAGCGCGGCAGGGCTTGATCTTCTTGGGAGCGTGTTTCATCGTGGTGGCGGTCTGCGGGCTGGCGGTCCTGCAATGGCAAAAGCCTCAGCCGATTCAAGAGCCAGCCGCGAATACGGACGTCGCCCCCATGTCGCCCGCCGAAGTTTGGATGCAGTTTGATCGCCTGGAGCGCGGCATCAAGAGGCCGCTTTCCATCGAGGAGGCTATCCGGCTGCGGCAACACAAAATCGCGATGGATTATTGGGAGCTATTACGGATGGCGGCGCTGGGCGCGGCCGGGAGCGGAGCGTTGATCGTTGTCCTTGGCTTGTTCATCGTGCCCGCCAAGACTCGAGGAAAGTTCAAGCCATGAAAGCCGCGTACATTGAAAGAATCGGCCCGCCGGAAAACATCCTATACGGCGATTTGCCCGATCCGCAGCCAAAAGGATCGGAGGTCCTGGTCAAAATCGCCGCGGTCGACGTTAATCCGGTCGACACTTACATCCGCTCCGGCAACATAGTGATGCCGTTGCCGATGCCGTTCGTCGTCGGCTGCGATCTGGCGGGAGTCGTCGAGGCGACTGGCCCCGGAGCGCACCGCTTCCGCCCTGGCGATCGAGTGTGGGGCTCCAATCAGGGCTTGCTCGGCCGGCAGGGAACGTTTTCCGAGCGCGCGGCCGTCGATGAGTCGTGGCTCTATCCGCTGCCAAGCGCGGTCAGCAACGAGCAGGCGGCGGCCGTGGCGTTGGTCGGGATCACGGCCCATTTGGGCCTCGTGCGCGATGCGCAGCTTAAGCGCGGCGAAACGCTGTTCGTCAACGGCGGCACCGGGGGCGTCGGCTCGATGGTCGTGCAGATGGCCAAGGCGCTCGGAGCGCGAGTGATTACGACCGCCGGCAGCGATGAGAAACTGGCCCTGTGCCGGCAGCTCGGCGCCGATCTGGCGATCAACTATAAGACCGAAGACGTTGCCGCGCGGATCAAGGAAGTCAGCCCGCAGGGAGTCAACGTCTTTTGGGAGACGCTCCGCGAGCCGAACTTCGAGCGGGCCGTCGATCTCCTGGCCGCGCGCGGGCGCATGATCCTGATGGCCGGTCGCGAGGCGCGGCCGACCTTCCCAGTCGGGCCGTTCTACGTCAAAGGCTGCTCGCTCCACGGCTTTGTCGTGTTCAACGCCACGCCCGACGAGCAGCATGCCGCGGCCGACGACATCAACCGCTGGCTCGTCTCAGGACAACTCCGCGCAAATATCGATCGCGTGCTGCCCCTCTC
>DASZFO010000297.1 GCA_035939775.1 Pirellulales bacterium
CGATCCGCCGCCTGGCCGAGCTGCCGCGGATCGCGGGGATCAAAGATTCCTCCGGCGACTTGACCTTCATGATGCGGATGATCGCCGCGGTCCGGCCGGCGCGCCCCGATTTCGCTTTCCTCACCGGTTGGGAAGCGCTCCTGGTCCCGTCGCTATTGATCGGCGTCAACGGCGGCACACACGCCACGGCCGGCGTCGTCCCGGAAGTGATGCGATCGCTCTACGACCTTACCCGCTCTGGCCGGACCGAAGAGGCGATGAAGCTCCAATACCGCGTGCTCGATCTCTTCGACGCGATGCTCCACTCCGCCGACTTCCCCGCTGGCTTCCACACCGCCGTCGAACTCCGCGGCATCCACCTCGGCCCAAGCCGCCAACCGCTGAGCGAGCGGCAGCAATCGGATCGCAGCGAGCTGCAGAACACTTTGCAGGACCTGTTAAAAGCTCTCGGTTGCGTCTAGAAGTAGTTTGAAAACCGCCGAGTGGAACATCCGCCGTGGCGGTGATTGTCTCCTCCTCGTTCTCCCTCGCCCTCAATGGGAGAGGGACGGGGTGAGGGTGTTTTGTGATTTTGCCCATAAAATTCTTCGAGCGGCCAGTACTCGATGTCGCCAAAGAGATCATCGGCGCTTCGCTGGTCAGGCGAATTCCCAATGGTAACACAATCTCTTCGATGCTGACCGAGGTCGAAGCCTATGATGGCCCTGAAGACTTGGCCTCTCACGCCTCGAAAGGCCGAACACTGCTCACGAAACAGCAATGTGAATTATGACCAAGGGGTGACGTCATCAATCAAATTGCCGAGAATTCGTCCAAACACGGGGTAATTGACGCTCCGCCCGGCTCTCGGAACGGCCATTCTGTCCGCGTCCTTACGCGCATCGGTACGTCGGACGCGCGTTTGTCAGCGCCGCGCGCTGCGATGCCAAATGCACCCAGCAATAGCTCGATCGTTGCCAAGCCGTGACGGTCGGGCAGGAGGGCAGCATCGATCGCAGTCCGTTCCCGTTTTAGTCTTGTCTGATTTAGAGCTTACTGCCGCAATTGCGCCGGGCGCTCGGCGACGGTGATGTCGAGCTTGAGTTCTTCGCCGTTGCGCAGGACGGTGACTTTCACGGTCGTGCCGACTTTGGTTCGGGCGACGAGGAGGCGGAGCAGGTTCGGGTCTTCGATCGCGTGGTCGTCCCAGGCGGTGACGACGTCGTTTCTTTGCAGGCCGGCCTTGGCGGCGGGCGAGTCGGGAGCTACGCCGGCGACGATTGCCCCGTTGAGCGTTTTCAGGCCCAACCGGCGGGCTAGAGAGGGTGTGATTGGCGCGAGGTTGACGCCCAAGTATCCGCTGACGACAGCATGGCCCGCTTTGAGTTGGTCGTAGGCCGCGTGGGCCGCGTTGCTCGGCAGGGCGAAGCCGATGCCTTGATATGTCGGACCATAAATGGCCGTGTTGATGCCGACAATCTTGCCACCCATGTTGATGAGCGGGCCGCCGCTGTTTCCAGGATTCACTGCAGCGTCGGTCTGCAAGAAATCCTTCGGAGGACCATCGCCCACGTCGTGGCGATTCTTGGCGCTGATGATTCCGAACGTCACGGAGCGATCCAGCCCGAACGGATTGCCGATCGCGAGCACCATCTCGCCGACCTCGACCTGATCGCTATCGCCCCATTCGGCCGCGACGAGATTGTTCGCGGGGATCTTGATCACCGCCAGGTCGGAAGCCGGATCTCGGTTGACGACCTCGGCGTTATCGTAACGGGTGCCGTCGCTGAGCGTAACGGAAACCTCCTGAGCATCCTCCACGACATGGTTGTTGGTGACGATGTACCCATTCGATTCGACGATCACGCCCGAGGCCTCGCCCATTTCAGTTTCCTGGACGCCAAGGCCGCCGAAGAGGCCGCCGCCACTGCGAAGCTGATTTTGCGTCGTGTCGATGTGTACGACGCTCGGGGCGGCCTTCTTGGCCAACAGCACGAAGGCTTTTCCCAGCGAGCCGAACTTTTGGCCAAGGTCTCCGCCGAGCGATTCATCGATCGCCTGCACCTCGCCGCGCATCTTGGAGTATTCGACCCGCTGCAGGTAGTTCGGCAGATACAGAAGCACCAGCAATGCCAACAGCACGCCCAGCAGCATCGGCAACCGGGAAGCAGGACGCGGGGCAGGCTGGAGCGGCGAGGGAGGAGAGGGGAATGTGTCCATGAGAATCGGGGTCGAGTTGGAGGTCGGAGGACGGAGGTCGGCGAGCCGGAAGCGTAAGCGCCCGGAGGTCAGAAGTCAGCAGATTTCAGTTTCCTAGTATATCGTTTTCGCGTTGATCGGCGACACGTTCTGTTGTCGAATGAAGCAGTTACTTCACGTGGTGAAATGCTACTGCATTTTGGATGCCGCATTCGTTCTGCGTTCGATTTTCAAACTCCGGGCGCTTACACTTCCGGCTCGTCAAAATCCGACCTCTGACCTCCGACCTCTGGTGTCTTCCGGTGCCTCCCACTCGCTTTCCCGCCGCCGATTCGGCCGACCCCGAAGGGCTGGTGTTCATCGGCGGTGCGCTCAGCCCGGACTGGCTCTTGGATGCCTATCGGAGCGGGATTTTTCCTTGGCCGATCGTGCCGCGGGTTTCGCGCATGCAGTGGTGGTCTCCCGATCCGCGGGCGATTTTCGAGCTGGATCGGTTCCACGTTTCGCGGCGATTGGAGCGCACTTGCAGCTCGGGGCAATTCGCGGTCACGAGCGATCGTGATTTCGCGGGGGTGCTCGTTGGCTGCGCCACCGCGCAATCGCGCCGCTGGAGCACCTGGCTCAGCGGCGACATGATGGCCGCCTATCAGCGGCTCTTCGAGCTGGGCCATGCCCACAGCGTCGAGGTCTGGAGCGATGGCCAGCTTGCCGGCGGGACGTATGGCGTGACGATCGGCGGGCTCTATGCCGGCGAATCGATGTTCTATCGCGTCCGCGATGCGTCGAAAGTTGCGCTCGTGCAGCTCGTGCGGCATCTCCGAGATCGAGGCTATCGGCTCTTCGACATTCAGCAGCTCACGGCACACACGCAAAGTCTCGGTGCGATCGAGATATCGCGCCGCGAATACCTCGGCCGGCTGGCGGAGGCGTTGCACGCCCAGGCGACGTTTGGCTCTCTCGACCATGGGAGCAAGGAAAAATAGTTGCCATTTGTTTCTGGTTTCGTTAGGCTAATGACTGGGGAAATCAAACGGAGACCCTGAGACCCCCGCCTCGCCTGCCAACACCTGCCTGCCTGAATCTCCGATTTGCCGAATTGACCGCGGCGATCGCGGCCCTTGCTGCGGTCGCCGCGAGCGTGATGAGCGGAAACGCTGAGATCATCGGTCGTTCTGTATCCAACAGTCTGCGTTCCTTGCGAAAGAGACGAGCCGGCTTCGTCGGCCCGGGATCGATTGATTAAGGAGGAATCCACATGCGCATCAGGGCGACGCTCTTTAGGAGGCTATCCGAAAACCGCCTGCGGAGAGGGGGACAGTCCCCTTTTGTTGCGAAGACTCCACAAAAGGGGACAGTCCCCGGCGGTTTTCGGATAGCCTCCAAGGTCTTATTGATCGGCGGCGCGGCATTGATTCCTTCGGTTTTGGCACTATGGAATGCAGCGGCCGATGAAGGGGCGCCGAAGCCAGCCGACAAGCCAGCCGCCGTCGATAGCCCCGGCACGCTAACGAGCATTGCATTCGATCTGGGGGATGCCGGCGATCGGTTAACGCTCGCCGGCCGCGACTCGCGCCGGCAATTGCTCGTGACTGGAACCTATTCGACCGGGCAGGTTCGCGACCTGACCCGCGGCATCAGCTATTCGGTCGAGCCGGCCACGATCGCCAAGGTGGATGGCGCCGGCTTGATTTTGCCGCTCGCGGAAGGAGAAGCCACGATCACAGCTAAGGATGCATCCGGCCCGAGCGCGACCGTGAAGCTGGGCGTCAGCCATTTGGTCAGCGACTTGCCGATCAATTTTCCGAATCAGATCGTCCCCGTATTCACGAAGCTCTCGTGCAACAGCGGCGGGTGCCACGGCAAGGCGAGCGGGCAAAATGGCTTTCGACTTTCGCTCTTGGGCTTCGAGCCGAGTGAGGATTACGACCATCTCGTGAAAGAAGGGCGCGGCCGGCGGCTATTTCCTGCCGCCCCTGAGCGCAGCCTGTTATTGATGAAGGCGACTGGCCAGGTGCCGCACGGTGGCGGCCAGCGGATGGAGAAGGATTCCATTCCGTACCGCCTGATCTATCGCTGGATCGAGCAAGGGCTACCGTTCGGCAAACCGGAGGATCCCAAGGTCAGCCAGATCGAGGTGTTGCCGACGATGCGCACTTTGCCGCCAAAGGGCCAACAGCAGTTGGTCTGCATCGCGCATTACACGGACGGCTCGACAGAGGACGTCACTTCGATGACCCAGTTCGAGCCGAACGACACCGAGATGGCCGAAGTCACTCCGACGGGGTTGGTGAAAGCCCGCGATTTGTCGGGCACGGTGGCAGTGATGGCGCGCTATCAGGGGCAGGTCGCGGTGTTCCGCGCGAGCCTGCCGCTGGGGGCCGTGGTGAAGGATTTGCCTGCGCCGAAGAACTTTATTGATGAACTGGTCTTCCAGCAGCTTACGACGCTCGGCGTTCCGCCCTCAGTCAACTGCGACGATTCGACATTTCTCCGCCGCACTTCGCTGGACATCGCCGGCCGCCTGCCGACCGCCGAGGAGACCGAGAAATTCCTGGCCGACCCTGATCCGGCCAAACGCGAGAAATGGATCGATCGGCTCTTGGAGAGTGAAGCCTACGCGGACTATTTCGCCAACAAATGGAGTTCAATCCTGCGGAACAAGCGGCAGCAGGAGAGCTTTGCCCACGGCACGTATCTCTTCCACGATTGGATTCGCCAAAGCCTCTACGAGAACAAGCCGTACGACCAGTTCGTGCGCGATATTCTGACGGCCTCGGGCGAGATGGGGGAGAATCCGCCGGTGGCCTGGTATCGCTCGGTGCGAGAGACGAACCAGCAAATGGAAGACACGGCCCAACTGTTCCTCGGCCTCCGGATTCAATGCGCCCGTTGCCATCACCATCCGTTCGAAAAATGGAGCCAGCAGGATTACTACGGCTTCGAGGCCTTCTTCTCGCGCGTCGGGCGAAAGAAGGGGATGCAAGTGGGCGAAGAGCGGATTTTCCATCAACGCGGCGTGGCCACGGCCGTCAATCCTCGGAGCGGACAGACGGTGAAACCGGCCGGACTCGGCGCGAAGACGCTCGACCTGAGCGCCGATCAGGATCCTCGCCAAGCGCTGGTGGATTGGATGGCCGACTCCAAAAATCCCTTCTTCGCTCGGGCACTGGCCAACCGTTATTGGAAGCATTTTCTCGGCCGCGGGCTGGTCGAGCCGGAAGACGACATGCGCGTGACCAATCCGGCCACGAACCCGGCCCTGCTCGATGCGCTAGCGAACGATTTCGCCGAGAGCAAGTTCGACCTCAAGCATTTGATCCGCACGATCTGCAACTCGCGCGTCTATCAACTGAGCGCCGAGCCGAACCAGTTCAACGCCGGCGACAAGCAGAGCTACTCGCGCTACTATCCCAAGCGGCTCGAGGCCGAGTCGCTGTTGGACGCCATCGATCAGGTGACTGGGGTGGATGAAAAGTTCAACGGGCTGCCGGCGGGAACTCGTGCGATGCAATTGCCCGACACGGGCTTCAATTCCTATTTCCTTACCGTCTTCGGCCGGCCGGAAGGGGCCAGCGCCTGCGAATGCGAACGGAGCAACGAGGCGAATCTGGCGCAGAGCCTGCACTTATTGAACTCGGCCGAAGTGCAAAACAAGCTGTCCGCAGCGAGCGGCCGGGCCGCGGCGCTCGCCGCCGACCAGCAGCACACGCACGCGCAGAAAATCGAGCGGCTCTATTTGCAGTTCTATTCGCGCCGGCCCGCTCCCGAAGAAACGGCCTTGGCGGTCGCGCACATCGCCAAGACCAAGAACGACAAGGCGGCCTATGAAGACATCGTCTGGGCGCTGATTAATACCAAGGAGTTCTTATTCAATCATTAAGGAGCGAAACATGGCCGTTTCAACCAGCACGCTATGGGATCGCTTGGGCGGCGAACGGATCCTTAGAAAAGTGGTGGACGAATTCGTCACCTTGGCGATCCACGACCCAAAAGTCAATTACACTCGCGGCGGAAGATTTCCACTCGACGAGCAAGCGGTCGCGGATGCGAAGAGGACCGCGTTTGAGATCATCAGCGCCACGGCCGGCGGCCCTTATTCGTATACTGGCCGAAGTCTTCGGGAGATCCACGCCGGAATGAGAATCACCGACGCCGAGTTCGATGCCATTGCCGCCGACTTCAGGGAAGCGCTCGACCGAACCGGCGCTGACCCGGCGGACATCGACGTGGCGATGCAGATGGTCTATGTCGCCCGGCCGGAGATTGTAGAAGTTCACGCGTAAATGCCCAAAGGTCCGTTGCATGAGGAATGCGTCTCGCCCAAGATTCTTCCGCCACGCCGTCTGTCTCCCAATTCATCGCTGGTTCCTGACTGCCGGAGCACTTCTGTGTTGCGGCACAGTCCGCGCGCAATTGCCCACGGCCGAGTTGACCAGCGTTTTTCCGCCCGGCGGCAAAGTGGGAACCAGCGTCGATGTCGCGCTAATCGGCGTCGATATCGACGACGCGCATGCGCTGATTTTCTCGCATCCCGGCATCACGGCCGCGCCAAAGATGAGCGCGGAAAGCCAGCCGGAAAAGGCGCCGCATCCGCTGGAGCGACAATTCACCGCGACCATTTCCGCGGCGGTCCCGACCGGAGTGTACGAAGTTCGCGCCGTGGGAAAGTATGGCGTCTCGAACCCGAGGGCGTTCATCGTCGGCAATTTGAACGAAGTGGATGGTCGCCAGGCGGGGAATTCGCCGACCGCGCCAAAAGAAGTGCCGCTCGAATCATCGGTCAACGGCCAGATGAGCCCCGAGCGGGCCGATTTTTTCCGTTTCGCCGCCAAGAAGGGCCAGCGCGTGCTGGTCGATTGCTGGGCGCACCGGCTCGACTCGAAAATGGATCCGGCCATCGTGCTCCTCGACGCCAACGGCCGCGAAGTGGCTCGGGGCAAGGAGCGAGTGCACAGCGATCTGCTCCTCGACTACCTCGTGCCAGCCGACGGCTCGTACACCGTCAAGCTCTACGACTTCCTCTATAAAGGGGGCGGCGAGTACTTTTATCGTCTCGATGTTTCGACTAATCCGCTGGTCGATTTCATCATGCCGCCGGCCGGACTGGCTGGCACGAAACGAAAGTACACTCTTTACGGCCGGAATCTGCCGAACAGCGCGCCCTCGGAATTGAAAACCGCCGACGGTAAGCCGCTCGAACAAGTCGAAGTCGAAATCGAGTTGCCGGCCGATCCGACCGCGCAACAGCAGCTTCCGATCAACTCGATCGTCGAGCCGTCGGAATCGTTCCTCGATGCCTTCGCGTATCGCCTGCCGACGCCGCGCGGTGACGCCAACCCGGTCAATATCTTCTACGCCACTGCGCCGGTCACTGCGGAGCAGGAGCCGAACGATACTGCGCAGCAAGCTCAGAAGATCACTCCGCCCTGCGAGATCGTCGGCCAATTCAATCCGCGCGGCGACCAGGATTGGTATACATTTGACGCGAAGAAGGGAGACGTTTATTGGATCGAGGTCTATTCGCAGCGGATGGGAATGACCACCGACCCCTATCTGCTCGTGCAGCGCGTGAAGCGCAACGACAAGGGAGTCGAGGAAGCCAGCGACATCGCCGAGGTCGATGATCCGCCGCCGAGCAACAAGCACGAGCGGCTCGAAACGCGCTACGATACCGCGGGAAATGATCCTTGGCTCCGCTTCACTGCGCCGGAAGACGGCGCCTACCGGCTTCTCGTGCGCGATTTGTATTATCAGTCGCGCGGCAATCCACGGTTTGTCTATCGGCTGGCAGTGCGCCGCGAGAGCCCCGATTTTCGGCTGACGGCCGTGGTAGAGCCACCGCAGGATCCGGAGAACCAGAACCGCATTCCGATGTGGACGCCGCTGTTGCACAAAGGGGAAACCACCGGGGTGACAGTGATCGCCGCGCGGCGCGACAACTTCAATGGCGAAGTCCATGTCGGCGTCGACGGCCTGCCGGAAGGGATCAGTTGCTCCGGCGCGACGCTGGGTCCGGGGGTGGACGTGGGCACGCTCGTGTTCAGCGCCGCGGAGAGAGTCGCCCCTTGGAGCGGGATGCTCAAACTGAGCGGCAAGGCGAAGATCAACGGCGCGGAGATGGTTCGCGAAGCGCGGGCGGGAACAATTGTCTGGACCACCAACAACCGCGAGCAGGAGCCGGTCCGATTCCGGATGTGCTCGCATGTTCCGTTGGCCATTTGCGGCAGCGACCTAGCCGTGTCGGGCGTTCAATTGGGCGACGGCAAGCCGCTCGAAACATCGATCGGCGGGAAGCTGCAAATCCCGGTGAAGGTTACGCGCCGCGGCGAGTTCAAGCGCAACCTGAAATTGATTCCCGCCGGTTTGCCGCGCGAGTTGAAGATTCCTGAGATGAATATCGGCGACGGCGCGACGGACGGCAATTTGCAAGTCGATGTTCGCAATGGAGTCCCGCCGGGCGATTACACTTTTTCCTGCCGCGTGGCGACGCACGTCACTTATCGACACGAAGCGGAAACGGCTGCTGCCGCCACCGAGGCCGTCAAGGAATTGGAGAAGCTCGCGACCGAGGCCGCTGCGGCCGCGAAGAAATCGGCCGACGACAAAGCGGCTGCCGACAAAGTCGCTGCTGACGCCGCCGCCACTGCCAAGCAAACGGCCGAAGCGCTGACAACGGCCAGCAAAAGTTTGACCGATTCACAAACCAGCTTGAAAGCGACTCAGGATTCTAAAGTTGCCGCGCAAAGGACGGCCAATGACGCCGCTGCGAAGGCTACGGAAGCCGCCAAGGCCAAGGAAACCGTCGACAAGAAACGCGCCGAGACCGATCCGGATAAGGCCAAGGCGCTCGCCGATGCAAAGAAGGCCGCCGAAGAGGCCGCCAAACAGACGGCTGAGAAGAGCGCGCAAGCCGCCGCCCAATTGGCGGCCGCCGACAAGGCCGTCAAAGAGACCGAGACCGCCGTCGCTTCCTTTTTGACCGTCATGGTGGTGGTCGAAAAGGCGGCCAACGACGCCGCTGCAAAGGCCAAAGCCGCCTCCGACGCCAAGAGCGCGGCGGAAGTTGCCGCCAACGCCGCTTCCGAACGAAGCAAGGCCGCTGCAGCAGACAAGCAGGCCGCCGCGGAGCGCGCTCGGCTGGCCAACGAAAAGGCCCAACCGCGGGATGTGCTCGCCATCTTCTACACGACTCCGGCAACGCTAAAGATCGCCGCCACGCCGATCACGCTTGCGATCGCCGCGCCGGCAAGTCCGGCCAAGCCGGGAGACAAAGTCGAAATCCCGCTGACGCTCAATCGTCTCTATGGCTTCAGCGACTCCGTGACCGTCGCCTTGGCCGATCCGAATGCCGCCGCAGGATTGCATGTCAGCGAGGTCTCGATTCCGGGCGGGCAAACGCACGGCAAACTCACCATCCAGCTCGATCCGAAGGTCCCGCTCGGCGATCACCCGTTCACCGTTCGCGCTCGCATGAACTTCAACGGCCAGCCGCTTCAAACCGATCAACCGGTGACATTGAAAGTGGACATGCCCCCGCCGGCCGAAAAGAAGCCCGATCCCGAAAAGAAGCCCGAGCTGGAGAAAAAGCCAGAAACGGAAAAGAAACAGGACTCCAGCGCGAAGCCGGACTCCGACAAGACAACAACGCCGCCAGACAAGAAATCATGATCGCTCGTCCGTTCCTGCAAATCGCGCCGATTGTGTTGTTGCTTGCGTTCGGGACGCTCGTCTGCACAGCGGCTCGCGCCGACGATGCGCCGAAGAAAGTGCGGCCGAAATCGTCGGCCAAAGCGACGCCGATCGCCATCGCCGATCTGAAGCGCGACAAACCGGTCGATTTCGAGACGGAGGTGCTTCCCGTTCTCCGCCGCAACTGCATCGCCTGCCACAACAGCACGAAGTCGGAAGATCATCTCGTGCTTGAAACTCCCCAGACGATTCTCAAAGGGGGCGATAGCGGTCCGGCCGTCGTGCCCAAGAAGAGCGGCGAAAGCCTGATGCTCAAAGCGGCCGCCCATCTCGACGATCCGACGATGCCGCCGGTGGACAACAACGTGAAAGCGGCGCCCCTCACGCCCGACGAGCTGGGCCTCATCAAGCTCTGGATCGATCAAGGGGCGGCCGGGCAGGTCACGGGCTCGGCCGCGCCGCTCAAGTGGCAAAAGCTGCCGCCGACGGTCAGCCCGATCCTCGCCGTGGCGATTACTCCCGACGGGCAGTTCGTCGCCTGCGGCCGCGCGAACGACATTGTCGTCTATCACCTGTCGTCCGGCGCCCAGGTCGCGCGGCTCGTCGATCCGGCCCTGGCGGGCCGGTCCGGCGCGAAGGCCCCCGGCATCGCCCATCTCGATCTCGTGCAATCGCTGGCGTTCGATCCCTCGGGCGATCTGCTTGCCTCCGGCGGCTATCGAGAGGTGAAGCTCTGGCGCCGGCCGCATGATACGAAGCTCGCCGAGTTGGCTGGCTCGAGCGATTCGATTCGGGCCGTGGCGGTGAGCGGCGACGGAAGGCTGGCCGTCACCGGGGAATCCGGCGGTGCGATCAGGATTTGGGAGCTGCCCAGCGGCAAATCGCTGCAAACATGCACCGGCCACACCGCCGCAGTCACCGGTCTGCGATTCTCGGCGGACGGCACGAAGCTCTTCTCCGTCTCGCTCGACAAGTCGATCCGCGTTTGGACCACGATGGATGGCAAATCGGCTGGCCAAATCGATACGCCCGCGCCGATCAACGCGCTCACGCTCGCCGCCGGCGGAACTCAAATCTGCACCGGCCACGCCGACAATGTGATTCGCATTTGGGCCCTGCCGGATGCGAAGGATGTTAAGGACGCGAAAGATGGTAAACCGCCTACGGCGCTTAAGGAACTCAAGGGGCATGGCGGCCCGATCACGGCACTCGTCACCCTGCCGACCAATGACAAGGAAATCATCTCCGGCAGCGAAGATGGGACAGCGCGGCAGTGGAATGTGGAGAGCGGTAATTCGTCGCGCCAGCTTCAGCATGGCGGCGCAGTCACGGCCATTGCCGTTCGGCCCGACGGCAAGCGGATCGCTTCGGCTGGTGCGACTAAATCGGTGAAGCTTTGGAACGCGGACAACAATCAGCTCGTCGCCGAGCTGCGCGGCGATTTTCGCACTCGCGTCGAAATTGGCCGGCTCGATCGGTCTGTCGATGTCGCGCGGTTCAAAGTAGCCGACCAGAAGCGACTCTTGAAGGAAGCCGAAGACCGCCTGAAGCAAGAGACCGACGCCATCCCGAAGGCGAAGGAGGCCAAGACTGCCGCCGAGAAGGAGCTTGCCGAAAGGTCGGCCGCCGCCAAACCTGCCCTCGATGCCAGGGCCGCCGCGGCGAAAGAGGCCGAGTCCGCCGTCGCGGCCGCGAAAGCCGCGGCCGAAAAGCTCAATGAATCCAAGGCCGCAGTCGAGAAGGATTCAAAGAACAAGGATCTCGCAAAGGCAGCCGACGACGCCAAGAAGGCGGGCGCCGAGGCGGACAAGAAAGTGGCCGAGACGAAGCGCCGCGTCGAGGAAACGACCACTGCGGCGAAGCAGCCTCAGCGCGAGGTCAAGCGCGCGGAAAAGGCCGTTGAGGCTGCCGCCCGTCGCGTTGAAACGACCGAGCAAGCTGCCAAGCAGGCGAGCGAAGAACTGCCGATCTTGAAGAAGGCCGCCGACGAAGCCGAAGGCGCCCAGAAACAAGCGGAGTCGGCCGCTGCAAATGGCAAGAAAAAGGCCAAGGATTCGGAGGCGACGCCGCGAGCGCTGGCCTTCTCGCCCGATAACCTCTATCTGGCGGTCGGCGGCGACAACGCGCTCGTGCAAACGTGGTCGGCCGAAAACGGCGCTCCCGCCGACACGTTTTCCGGCCAGAGCGGCGCGGTCCAATCGTTGGCTTACGCCGGCGCTGGCGCGATCCTCGCCGCGGCCGACAAATCGGCCGTGCTCTGGAACGCGCAAGCTCCCTGGACGCTCGCGCGGACGATCGGCGGTCCGGAGGATCCGAAGACTCTAGTCGATCGCGTGATCGCGCTCGATTTCAGCCCCGATGGCAAGCTTCTGGCCACGGGGAGTGGCGAACCATCGCGGAGCGGCGAACTCAAGCTCTGGAATCCCACGGACGGCAGCGTCGTCCGTACGATTCCGGATGCTCACAGCGACACGATCTTCTGCGTCCGCTTCTCGCCCAATGGAGAGCAGCTTGCAAGCTGCGGGGCCGATCGGTTCGTGAAGGTTTGGAGCACCGCGACCGGTGCGCTCGTCAAGCCGTTTGAAGGGCACACGCATCACGTGCTCGGCGTTGCCTGGCAGTCGGACGGCAAGGGCCTGGCAAGCTGTGGGGCGGACAACGTAGTCAAGATCTGGGACGTTCCCTCCGGCGAGCAACGGCGCACGATCGAAGGCTTCGGCAAAGAGGTGACGGCGATCAGCTACGTCGGCGGCGCCCAGCGGGTGCTCACCACCTCCGGCGACCGCACCGTGCGGCTGCACAACACGGAAAACGGCGGCAACGAACGCAACTTCGGCGGAGCCAGCGATTTCCTCTACTCCCTCGCGGTCACGCCCGACGGCAAAACCGTCGTCGCCGGCGGGCAAGACAGCATCCTCCGCGTCTGGAGCATCGAGAACACGCAGCTCATCCGCCAATTCGAGCCGCCGCGGTGACGCGGCTAGCAGCGAGTGAAGAGAGCGATGAGCGTCATTGCCCCTTCAGGTTTACGTAGCCCAGGCGTTCACGCCTGGGATTCGGTCGGATAAAACATACTGTCCTTCCAAGCGCCATTCACGGGGCATTCCTGGGCTTCGGCTTATGCATGAAGAAGCTCGAGCCTCAAGAGATTGAGCGCTTGTTTGGCGGCGCGGAGTTTGAGGATGTCGGCAGGGCCGGCGTAGGGGGAAGAGCGGGCGCGGATGCCGGCGGGAGTGGCGATGGCGTAGTAGAAACGCGGTGGAACGGGCGCGGCTGGGTCGTATAAGGGAAGTTCGCCGATGGCCAGTGCATAGTCGGAGCTGAGGCGGAGCCGGCCGGCGGCGGCGAGAGCGCTGACGATGGATTCCGTCGCGGCGTCGGGGGGAAGGGCATGGCCGGTGGATTCGATGAGCTGACTGCGTGATTGCGGCGACGTGACGACAAAGCCGCCCAGGTAAGGTGCGTTGGGGAGTTGATCTGTCCCCTCTCTCTTTGGAAGAGGGTTAGGGCGAAGGGAACCGGCAGTCGATGGTGCTTCACCCTCACCCCGTCCCTCTCCCAGAGGGAGAGGGAGATTCGGCGGCAAGCCACCGAGTTGGTGCAGAGCACTATCCTGCGCGGTCGAAAGCCAATCGGCGATTAGTCCGCCGGTGCCCCATTCCGCGGTTGCCAGCGTTTTTCCTTTGGCGGCCAAGAGGCGGATGACGGCGTCTTGCAGCTCGTCGTCCTCTTCGCCGAACGCCAGATCGCCGAGGCAGTCGTGGATCGTGTCGACCGTCGGCTCCATCGCGGCCAGGCACGCCTCGCGGCTTTCGCCGGTTGCGGCGATGCGGAGCGTGATCGTCGCCCCGCTCACGGTAATGCCGACCTGCGGCTCGCGCCCTCGGCGGATCAAGTCCGGGAGCATCGCTTCCAAGTCGCTCTCGCCGACGCCGAAGCATTTGATCCGGCGATAGCAAATGATGCGCGGGGAAGGGAGCATTTCGCGGATCGCGGGCGCGACGCTGTCGTTCCACATCCGCTTCATTTCAGCCGGAACGCCCGGCAAAGCGAACACGCGGCATGTGCCGCCCGCCGGTGAATCCTCATTCGGAGCGCAAGTGTATTCGTCACGCTCCGCGTGACGAACGTCCTCACGCGGAGCGTGAGGAGTACACTGGCGGGGCACCGTCAAATCGATCCCTGGCGCCGTTCCTTCGGGATTGGGGACCACGCGGCTGCCGGCGGGGAACATCGCCTGCACGCGGTTGCGCTCAGGCATCGGCCGCTGCCGCCGCGCGAAGAGCCGCTCGATGTGCTCCAGCGCGGCCGGATCGAGCGTGAGTTCCCGGCCTATCGCGGCGGCGAGAACGTCGCGCGTGAGATCGTCGGCGGTGGGTCCCAAGCCGCCGCTGGCTACGACGACATCGGCCCGCTCGATCGCCGCGCGAAACACCCGAACATTGGCGTCGAGATCGTCGGCCACGGTCGTGTGATACATCACGCGCAAGCCGAGTTCCCCCAGCCGCTCGCTGAGCCATTGGCTATTCGTGTCCAGCCGCTGGCCGCTGGTGAGTTCGTCGCCGATGGAGATGACTTCAGCAAGCATTGGGGCCAGAGGCCGGGGACCAGGGAAAAGCATCCGCCTGCGTCGGATGGCATTAGTTTACCGCGTGTATTGTTTCTCTCGTCAACATCCGCTTGCGCTTCCCCTGGTCTCCGGCCTCTGGCCCCTTACCCCACCGCATCCGGTCCGATTAGACGGCCGACGGGGCGGCCGATTAGCACCGCACACATGCCTCCGCGCTGGGCCACGTTGACGACTTGCTTTTGCGATGCCCGCCCCAGGATTGCCACGCCAAACTTCGTCGGGGCGAATCCCATCACCAAATAGAACGGCTCGACCTGCACGCTGCCGTCGCCGTCGAGCACGGGGAATTCGCTTACCGGGATCGCCGCCAACCGCTGCACGACCCAGGGATTGGCGGGATCGGCTAGCGCCAGCTCGATCTCGGTTTCCCATTCCGGCTGGCTCACGAGATGGCCGAGCACGACGCGGTCGCCGCCGTACGATCGGTTCGGCTTGAGGACCAGGATTTCGCGCTCGTCGCGGACGAATTCGAGCAGGTCTCCCGTGCTGCCGTCGGGGAGCATCGTGCGGCGATCATAGACCAGCCGCGTCCAAAGCACGTGCCGGCGGAAGACCTGCCGCTCATCGGGATTGAAATACTTGCCGAATCGCGGATCGGTCAGGATCTCCCAAGCGCTCTTGTGGTCGAATTCTCCGGCCAGCGATGAAATGATCCGGTTCTCACGGAACAGCACCCGTAGCGGCTCGATATTCACCCCTTCCTCGTGCTCCAGCGCGATCAGGTCGCGGACCTCGTAATCGCGATAGGCGATATCGACCGGGCTATCTTCATACCAGACCTCGCCGTCTCGAATATGAAGTTCCGCCGGATCGGCGTGCATGATCTTCAGCCCGTGGCGCTGCAGATAGTATTCGGCCAGCGGGGCCTGCTCGTCGATCCCGGTGCCGGAGTATTTCGGTTCGATGAAGCAGACGTGGTGCCCCTTGCGGCCGATCGCTTCGAGATGATCCACCAGCTCTTGGATGAACAACTCGCGCAGGTCTTGTCCCTGCTCCATCACGAGCTTCGGATCGTGCCGCTGCAGAACCGGCAGCACCAGATCGATCAGCAACTGCTCTGCCGTCGGGCAAAGATGGATCCCGCCGACGCCTGACAGGTTCGGCTCGATCAGCTTGAGCGAATCTTTCCACATCGGGCTGGTGAATTCAATCACGCCATCGAGCCGGCCGATGACCGGATTGTTGTCGCGCTGGCTCGGTCCCCAGGCGTCGCGGAGCCATCGGTCCTCGGCCTCCGTGAGCGGCACGACCGCCCGCACCTCGGGATCGGCCAAATACATCTCGGGCAGCCGCTTGAGCGCGTTAAGGATCGTGAGCGTGACGAAATGGAGATAGGCCAATTGATCCGGCATCACTCCGGTCGGCCGGGCGAGCACGCGAATGATTTCTTCAACGCCATCGCGCTGATAAATGAGCCGCCGCCGCCGCGATTCGACCGTCATTTTCCGAATCAGATTTGCCAGCACCTCGGACGGCAGCGCGTAAAAGGCCTTACGCACTCGGCTATCGAGGCTCAAACCGCTCAGGCCTAGTTCTTCGGCAGGAGTTAGCGTGGCAGCCTCTCTAGGGGGAAAATGTCGAACGCCTAATGCCTAAGGACGAAGCCGTAGGGTGCGTCAAGTCCGCGCAGACGCACCGGAACCTGCCGCAATGCCAATCTCACCTGCCCCTCGGCGCGCCTGCGCTGTGGCTTGTCGCACCCTACCGACGCTTCGACGTTCCCGCATTGGGTATTCCCGCATCATTTTCATGGCGGTCGACGGATAGCACAAGGGCGGATGAGTTCGGGTAGCCCCTGTCCGAACCAGCGGGCCGCTTGTATTCTGGCACTAGTCAACCGTGCGGTGGGGTGGCTGGGGCTGGAGGCGGCCGCCGAAGCCGCACCAGCACCACAGCCGGAGCACCGCTTCGCTATGTTCCGGCCACCGCCGCCTGTACTCCGGCATTAGTCGACGTCTCGCAGCGTTCCGGTGCGTCTGCGCGGACTTGACACACCCTACCCGCTCATCAATCGCCACTCGTCATTTCGACAACCGCATGAAACTCGCCCTGCTGGGAGCCGACGATGCGATGCTGGCCATTGCTCGCCGCGCGCTGGAAAAGGGGTTGCATGAGATCGTATTGTTGACCGAACAGGATGTCACCGGCCACGAAGTCGAATCGATCGCGCGGCTTCGCGCGAGCCTGCCCGGCCGCGCGGAAATCGCCTGGGAAACGCTGCTCTACGGCCATCCGGTCGACGCGGTGCTCGTGGCCCGAGGGCCCGATCAAGAGTTCCGCGCCGATCAGCTTCGCAAACTGGTTCAAGCCGCAATGCCGCTATTGGTCTCGCACCCGGTGCTCGACTCGATGCTCGTTTACTATGAGCTGGACATGATCCGTCGCGAGACGGGCTGCGTGATGCTGGCCGACTTGCCGTGGCGCTGGCATCCGGCGGCGGCGCAATTGGCCGCGTTGATTGCAGAGGGCGAAAACTCGTCGATCGGCGCGATTGGCCAGGCTGTCTTCGAGCGGTCGCTTGGCCGCCGCGATAAATCCGCCGTGCTTGCACAGTTCGCCCGCGACGTCGATCTGATCCGCGCCACCTGCTGCGACGTGACAAAGCTCTCGGCCCTCGGATCGGCCGCGGACGAAGGGACCTACGCGAACCTCGGAGTGCAGATGACCATGCCTGGTTCGCTCGCCGTTCGATGGTCCGTCGGACCGGTGGAGGAATCGCCGCGCGGGAGCTTGACCGTCGTCGGCACGCGCGGCAAGGCCATCCTGCTCATGCCCGACAACGCTGCCTGGCGATTGGAAACGCGGTTCGACGGCCTATCGGAAACGGAGCCATTTCAAAAGTGGGACGCTCCCGCCGCCGCGCTCGAAGAACTCGCGGCGGCGATTGAAGGCGAACCGCCGGCCGCCGATTGGAACGACGCCGCGCGCTCGGTCGAGCTGGCCGAAGCGATCGACCGCAGCCTCGCCAAGGGGCGCTCGATCGAATTGCACAACGAAGAATTCACGGACATCGGCACCTTCAAAGGGACGATGACCTCGCTAGGTTGCGGGCTGTTGCTGGCCGGATTGTGCCTGCTGCTCGCCGTCGGCGTGGTCGAGGCAATCGCCCGCAAGGCTGGCTTCGTCAAGCTAGCAGATGCCTTGCGGGCGTGGCCGTATTGGCTGGTCGGGTTTCTCGTCGTCTTCTTATTGCTTCAATTGATTATGAAACTGGCGGCTCCAGGCGATTCGGGCAAGCACGAGTCTGACGATCGGTCCCAAACGTAAGGACACATATCGGTTCGTTCAACCCGGAGCCAACGGCGACGGAGAGCCTCACTCCGACAAACCGTCGCCGTTGGCTCCGGGTTAAACGATAAATGGGCTGAGTTTTCCGGTTACGTGAAAGTTTCCGGTCGCGTAATCCGATTTGATTGCGGAGTCGGTGCGATGGCGGTCTTCCGCGCGCTGTCTCGAAAACTGGATCCATCTCGATTCTGTGGCAGCTAGCGCATGGCTAATTCGAGCGGCAAAATGGCTGGTTGGCTGCTTGCATTGGCGACCCTGATCGCGACCGGCTGCATGCCGCGGGGCCCATTTCCACTGGCGACATTGTTCGGCGAAAAGGAACCGATGGAGTGCCGCGACTGTGGCTGCTGCAATCACCGCCGGAATGCCGGTCGTCAGGACGATGGCCAAGACGGAAATAGCAGTGCCGATACGCCGGCGCCGATCCTGGCCCCGCATTCCAACTTTCATCCGGTTCCGACGCGCCCGGTGTTCACGCCCTGGGCCGTGGAGAGCCCGGCACCGGAGGAGATCAGCGGACAGTTGGCGTGGAAAAACGCCGTAAACCCCGGCGAGGCCGGCAAACGGTCCACGAACCCGCAGCCAGTCGAACAACCCTCAAGCACGCCGATCGCCCGCCGCACACTTCCGCTGCCGGCGACGTTGCCGGACGAAAAGTCCTCCTTGCCGCGGACCGACCAGGGAGATTCGAATTCGCCTGGCGATCCAGGGCTGGGTGGCTGGCGTGCCGCGCCACTGCGGTTCTAAATCGCGCGTCGGGCGTGACGACGTAACCTGCTCTCGGCATCCCGCTTGGATCCTCAGAGCCGCTTGGTGGCCGCGGGGGCCTCGCCGGCTTTGGTCACTTGCGGCTGGCCTTCGATCTCGACTACGACCACCGTCGCGTTCGGATCGGGTGTGATCTCGGGGAGCGCGATTGTCTTTCCATCGGCGGCTGAGGTGACGGTCAGTTTTTCGTCGGGCTTGGTCAGCAGATAGGCGGCGCGGACATCGTTCGTCACCGGAACGAGCACCTTCCGGTCGCTCGGCCAGGCGAAGACGTGCAGATAGAGCTTGCCCGGCTTCTGCGTGCAGCGGCCATCGAAAGTGAGCTTGCCGAACGGGCTGGCGGTGGTGCCGTAGATGGCGTCGCCGTTGGCGGCGAGCCAGGCGCCGATCTCGTGCAGCCGCTCGACGCTGGCGGCGGGGATTTCCCCTTCGGAAGTCGGGCCGACGTTGAGCAGATAGTTGCCCCCTTTGCTGGCAATGTCGATCAGATTGCGGAGAAGCGTTTGCGCGCTCTTCCAATCGTTGTCGTAGCTCTTGAAGCCCCAGGTCTTATTCATCGTCATGCACGTTTCCCAATCGCGATCCATGCCGGTCGCGGGAATCTTCTGCTCGGGGGTCTCGGTGTCGCCGCGGAACTCCGGATCGCCGCGGAAGAGGCGATTGTTGGTGATGATTTGCGGCTGCAGCTTGAGCAATGCGTGCAGCTTGGCGGCGCGATCGCGATTCATGTTCACTGGCGTGTCCCACCACAGCACGGCCACGTCGCCGTACTTGGTGAGCAGCTCGCGCACCTGCGGCACGGCGATCTGGTCGATGTAATCGTCCATGCTGCCATCTTGGGCTTTATCCCAATGGCCTCCTTTGGCGGCCGCGCCGCCGGGGTGATGCCAGTCTTGGGCCTGCGAATAGTAGAAGCCGAGCTTGATCCCTTGCTTGCGGCAGGCCTCGGCCAATTCGGCCAGCGGATCGCGTTTGAAGGGGGTGGCGTCATAAATGTTGTACGGAGTGACGTGGGAATGGAACATCGCGAAGCCGTCGTGGTGCTTGGCGGTGATGACAATGTATTTTTGCCCGGCGTTCTTGGCGATCCGCACCCATTCATCGGCGTTGAATTTCACCGGGTTGAACTGCTCGGTGAACTTGGCGTAATCGGCGACGGGAATCCGGCCGCGGTTCATGATCCACTCGCCGATGCCGGGAATCTGCTTGCCGTTCCAAGTGCCGGCCGGCACCGAATAGACGCCCCAATGAATGAACATCCCGAACCGCGCCTCGCGCCACCATTTCATCCGCGCGTCGAGCTGCTCCTTGGTTTCTTCGGCCGGAGCGGCCTTCTCCGTAGCGCCGGATTTCTCTGCCGCATCCGCCGCGCGGAGGTCGGCGATCGGCAGACAACTGGCGATGGCGGCGACGAACGAGATCATGAGTCGGAGGCGGGCTATCATGGCGATTCCGTTTCCAATAAAAGGAAAAAAGGTGTTGAAGGGTGGGAATTCCGCGGCCTTGGCTACGGTGGTATTATCCGTTGATTGCAATTCCGTTTCAACCAGCGTCATGCCCACTCGATCGCACGAGTGTTCGACGATGAGTTCCGCCAATCCTTGTGAATCGCCGAAGGAATCGACGCCGATCAAGCGGCCTGGTGAGCAGTGCGGCTGGACGAGACAATCAAACGAGTTTACGAGAAAACGAAGAAGCCAGGCGGAAGCGGCGTGATCAAAACGCGCTCCCTGCCTGGCTTCAAGGCCTGCGTTCAGATTCATCTTTCGATGGGCGCCAGCGCGTTCGGAATCCGGTAGATCTGGCCGGGGACTGCGGGCGGGACGGCCGCCGGGCTTCCGCCAGGGCCGGTGTAAGTCATGATAGCGTGCTTCTCCCGGGCGCCTTCCGTTCCCCAACCCAAGCCTTCGGCGTCTTGAATCAAAGTCGTCAAGTGGTGGTCGATCAGTTCTTGCCGCATCGACTCCCGTTTCTTGAGCGTGTCGCGGAGGTGAGCGACGCGGTCTTCGATCTGCTTGATCTCCTCTTCGCGCTCCTTTTGCCGAATGTCGAAAAGCTCGGTCAGCGAGCTTTGAATCTGCTTCTTCGCGGCATCGCGCTCGCCGTCATCTTTGGCGGCGGTGTACTTGTGCAACTGTTCGTCAATTTTCGCGTTTAGCTCCGCATCGCGCCGGTTTCCGCCATCCAGCGACCGATAGTAAAGGACATTTCCCTCTCCCCGAGAGCCAGGCTCAACCAGCCCTTTCTGGAGAAATACCGGCCCTTCCGGCCTCTCCTGGCCGAACACTTCACTGAATGCAATCACAGCACTGCAAATCGCCGCGCCGCAGAGCAAGCCAATAGTAAGTTTCTTCCGCATGATTTATTCTCCTTGGATGGATCGCGTGGTAACAACCAGCAACATTGCACAGACAATGATCGAGAATTATCAACCACGAAGGACACTGAGGATTCGCAATCAAGATTGGTTCTTCGTGTCCTTTGTGTTCTTAGTGGTTCAATAAAATGGACTGGTCAATTGCGTTAATGCGAATCGGTCTCGACTCGGGAGTCCTCCGCGAGCGGAGCATCGAGGGTGTCGAGTCGCTGTAGTAGCGCCATGATTTCTCCCCGGATCGGCTCCGGCGAGGGAGTCGAGGCGTGGAGTTCGCCTTCGATCCGATCGATTTGCGAATTCAATTCGCCGACCGATTGCCGCCACATCCGATCCGACTGCGGATCTTCGCTTGTCCCGATCATCGCCGAGACGGCGGTGCGACTCTGGCCGGGCGCCTGCGCGGCAGTCTGCTGACCGTCATCGCCCGCCGGCAAGAACTGCTTGAGCAGAACGACGCTCACGACGACCATCGCCGCCGCGGCGCCGGCCCAAAGCCCGATTCGTCGCGCGTGCTGGCCCAGCCACGCGCGGGCCGACTGCGCGGCCTCAGTCCAAGAAAGCCCGAGCGCCCCGGAGGGCGATTGCAGCCGCGCCAAGTGGCGCTGCAGAATTTCCGCGACTTCCGACGCTGACGCGTAGCGTTTGGCCGGGTTCTTGGCGTGCAGCCGCGCGATGATCGCCGAGAGCCAGAGCGGAATCTCCGGATTAGCCTCTTGAATCGGCCGCGGGGATTCCTTGCAGATGCGGTGCAGCACTCCCATCGTCGTCTCGGCGCGAAACGGCGAATGCCCGACACAGAGGGCGTAGAGCACGCTTCCGAGACTGAACAGGTCGGTGCGGTAGTCGACGGCGTCGCCGCGGGCCTGTTCGGGGGCCATGTACTGCGGCGTGCCCGCGATCACGCCCGAGCAGGTCAGGCTCGCTTCATCGACCGTGCGGGCCAGGCCGAAATCGGTGATCAAGACCCGCTCGATGCCGTTTTCGAGCAGGATGTTCGCCGGCTTCACGTCGCGATGGACGAGTCCCTGAGCGTGCGCCGCCGCCAGCCCCGCGGCCGTCTGCATTCCAATTCGCAGGATTTCGCGGATCGGCAGCGGCCCTTGCTGATCGAGACGCTGTTGCAACGAGCGGCCCGGCACATACTGCATTACGATGAACGGCAAGCCTTGCTGCTCGCTGACCGCGTGGATCGGCACGATGTGCTCGTGCACCACGGCCGCGGCAGCCCGCGACTCGCGGGCGAACCGTCTGCGAGCGGCGGCGCTGGTCGCGAGGTTCGGGACCAAAACTTTGATTGCGACCAGCCGATTCAAGGCGCCGTCGAATGCCTTCAGCACGATTCCGGTGCCGCCGCGGCCGACGACGCCCACAACTTCATACGTCCGCAGCCGGCCGAGGCTGTGCGGATCGTCGGTCGGCGACAGGAATTCCAGCGAGATGGGAGGCGCGGCCTCCTCGTCGCGATCGTCGTCGCGATCGTCGTCGCCATCGCCTTCGGCGAGCGGCAGAACGATCGACGTCGTCGACCACGCATCTTCGCGCTCAGGACTTAGAAAGACCTGGGCCTCCTGCCACCAGCGTTCGCCGCCGGCGAGCCGCTCGACTTGCCGCTGGCATTGACCGCAGGTGTTCAAGTGCTCGACGATCTGCCGTTCCACGTCGGCGGAAAGCTCGCCAGAAAGAAAATGCGACAACAGGTCGGGATCACAAGTTGCGTTTGTCATGGATCGGTCCTCTTCGTTGGAGTTCCGCCTTTAGGCGGCAGCACACCGGCTGGAGCCGGAACTCCAACAGCTCTCACGATTCTTCGCCAAGCATCGCTTCAATCTCGCTCCGCAGCCGCGCCAAAACTCTGCTCCGCGCGGCATAAACCGAACCAGTCGAAATTCGCAGCTCGTCGGCCGCTTTGTCGATTGGCTCTCCCATCACACTGGTTCGCCAGAAGGCTTCCCAAGTGGCCGGTTGCACCTGCGCGCGCACCCGCTCGGCGGCCTGGTGAAACGCCGCCCGGCGAACTTCCAGTTCGAACGCGTCGCCAGCCTCCACCGGCTTGGCTTGCAGACGGCGCATCGTGTCGGTGTCCCCCGTGCCGCAATCGCCGGTTCGGCGCCTGCGCATGGCGGCAATGGTCTTATTTCTCACGATCGCATAGAGCCAAGTGCGAAATCGTCCGCGCTCGGGATCTGGCTGCCACGTTCGGATCGCGAGAGAGACCGCCGCTAGCACGTCTTGCGTAAGATCGTTGGCGTCGGCGTCCTGCAAGCCAAACCGCCGCGCCATGCGATAGACGACCGGCTGATACAGCCGCCAAAACTCCCCCCACGCTCCGCTGTCCGCCGGGTCGCAAACCCGCATCAGTAGCGAATACCGAGTGTCAATGGCTGGATTCATCGAGAGGCTCCAGTAAATGACACGCTCGGGTGGGCGGATTCTGACACGGCTCGGAGAAGAAAGCCGGCAGCTATTGCTTTCGAATCAGCCGCGCCTCACCCCAGACGACGCGGCCGGCGACGTCTTGGTTCTTTCCGAAACCCACTTCGAGAGTAAGCGTCTTGGCGGCAGCCACGTTCAGGTCGAGCACGGTCGGCGCGGCGTCTCCTTTCAGATCGGAATCTTGCCAAAGCACCTTTCCATCGCCGAGAACTCGGACGGCTGCGCGGCCGATTTTTCCCTCCGGCTGTTGAAATCCGAGCTTGGTTCGAAACCGCTCGAAGCCGCCGCCGATATCATAGGTCAGCACGCACTTCGAATGGACGGCGATGCCGCGGGCGACGACACCATCGGCCAGGGCCAGCGGACCGCCGGTCAGGCTTTCATTCACTCTATAGGGCATGAGCCGGTCGAAATAGGGGACTTGTGTGACCGCGATCGGCTTGAGGTCGCCGACCCAAGCGACTCGCCCACCGACGATCTCGATTCTGGCGAGCGCTGCCAAAGGAAGGCTGAAGCCAGCTCGATCATCTGCCGGAGCCGTCCACAACGGCGCGATGTGGAAAGTGCCGCCTTCCAGCGCTTCGATCCGGCCGGAAACGACATCACCGCTTGAGAGAGCAAATGTTTCGTACAGTGATTTTTCGGCCGGCAACTCGCGCTGCGCCAGCAATACACCCACCAAGCGATCCAGTTTGATCTTTCGCTCCGCCCCTTCATATTTGAATTTGAGAAACTCACCGTCCAACCCGTCGGCAACGCCCGCCACCGACTTCACCTTGCCGTCGCTTTCGACAAATGCAACATCTAGCGATTCGACGGCGACGTTCAGGTCTTGGGCTTGCTTTACTTTGGCGGCGTTGCTCGACCAGATCGCGCGCACCCGATCGACCGGGACTCTCAGTGTCGCCGATTTGAGCGAATCGATGGCGAGCGTCAACTGGCCGTCCGTCCAATTGCCGATCGAGGCGGTGATATGGTCGGTCGGCGACAACTCGACG
This sequence comes from Pirellulales bacterium, assembly GCA_035939775.1. Taxonomy (NCBI): domain Bacteria; kingdom Pseudomonadati; phylum Planctomycetota; class Planctomycetia; order Pirellulales; species Pirellulales bacterium. Next base: position 24,362 of record DASZFO010000297.1, read on the forward strand.
CGCCACCGGGCGCCCGGTTTTTGTGAGCCGCTGGAAGCGGCCGAGTGATCCGACTTGGCCGATGTCCCCGGCGCGGCGCGGTCTTTGTCGTCCAGGATGATCGAAATAATGTCCGCGAGTGCGATCTTCTTCTCGACGGCCTCGGTGGCGGGCTTCACGACCAGCGAGCGGCTTTCGTATCCGACGATTCGATCGGCGCCGGCGGACGATCCGGTTGTGTCGCCGAGGGAATAGGAGAAATTGCTGACCTGTTGTATCGAAGCAAAGCCGCCGCAGGCGCCGGTCAATCCGACGTAGGCCGTCGGACCGCCTAAGATCTTCGCCACGTCGAGCGTCGTGTACGCCGTGGAATAGGTTGCCTTCGTGGTTTGATCGATAAGCTTGGCCGAGAGGGTCGTCGTCGCGGGATCGTAGCTCAAGTTGATGTCGATCGGATGACCGCTGGCGACGTTGACCGATCCGGTCGAATCGTACGACCCGGTCTCGCCATTGCTCCGCCATGCGACACCGGGCTTCGAATAGAGGTTGATCTCAAACTCAACGCTAGGCGAGATCGGAGCGTCGTCGTGGCTGGCGCCAACTCCAAACGATCCGCCGTGACTGCCGAGAGCCGAGGCGCTGCGGGGATCGTTCTGCAAGACGAACGCGACCCCATCGGCCTGCTTATTACCTGACGCTTTGTACGTGAACGACGCCGCGAATCCGCGGTGGCCGGCGATGACCGGCGCCGGCTTTTCATAGAACGCGCTGCGGGCGCCGTCGGTGTTATCGGTCAGTTGCAATGTGTTCGCCGAGGGAAATGGCGTAAAGAATCCTTTGTCGCTGTTGACCTTCCAACCCGTGCCAGAGCCGCCGAACCCTGTCAGCTTGAACGGCCCGGCGGCCGATTTGTCGTCGGCCCTCGGCAGAGTTGCGCCGGCGACGGAATACGAGAAATTGCTGATCTGCTGAGTCGCCCGATGGCCGCCGCCCGTGAATCCGATGTAGGCCGTTGAACCTCCCAGAATGCTCGTCACGTTGAGCGTACGGTACGAAGTGGAGTAAGTTGTCTTGGTCACTTGATCGACCAGTTTGACCGAGAGAGTAGTTGTCGCGGGCGCATACGTCAGAGTCACGTCGATCGGGTTGCCGCTGCCGACATTGACCGATCCGGTCGCGTCGTACGTCCCCGTGCTGCCATTGCTAACCCAGGCGATGCCGGGCGTCTTCCAAATATTGATCTCGAACTCCACGCTGGACGCGATAGGGGTTCCGTCGCTCTCAGTTCCAACACCAAGCGCCCCGCGGTATCCGCCAAGCGCCGACGCGCCGCGCGGATCGTTGTGCAGGACGAACGCCGCGCCGTCAGCCCATTTGTCGCCGGACGGAGTGTAAGTGAACGAAACGGTGAAGCCGCTGGCGCCGGCGACGATCGTCATTGGCTTTTCATAAAACGCACTGCGGGCTTCGTCGGAATTGCTGTTGGTTAAGAGCAGGACGTTCGACGACGGAAAGGGCGAAGACGGATTGTCTTTGCTGTTGACCTTCCAGCCGGTGCCACCTTCAAAACCGGAAAGGGTGGCCGTCACGAATACCGGCTTGTCGTCGATCATCTGAATGGTTGCGGCCTTCAGTCCGACGGTGGCGGAAACCACGACCATCGCCATGCTGAAGACGTGGCAACAGCCAAAACTGAATCGATAGCGAGCCGGCGAAGAGGTCATGCAACCCATCCTACTTTAAGTCACTTCCGGATGCACCCACGGCGGGCGATACGGTCGCCGGAGCCATTGATTCGCCTCATCGTCGCCGGCGATTTGTTGCTTCGCGGCGTCCCAAGTCAATTCGCGGCCGAGCCGCAACGAAAGGTTGCCCAGAATGCAGGTCGCCGTCGAGATATAGCCCTGTTCGATGTCGGCGACCGGCTTGCCGCGCGTGGCGATCGCTTGCAACAGGTCGCGCATGTGGTGGCGGATCGCCGGGGCGACGTGCTGTTCCAAATCCTTCTCGGTTTTGTCCTCGGGATACTCTTCCAATTCGTACTTCACGTCGCGATGGACCGGCTTTCCGCCGCCGATCGGCGTGAAGTCGTAGCTCATCACGCTGATCTTGAGCGTTCCCTTGTCGCCGTAGAGCGTCGCGCCCCACGGATATTTTGGATCGGGAGCATCGCCCCAACTCCGCATCTGCCAGACGATGTCCAAATCGCCGTAGTCGAAGGCGGCCGTCTGCGTGTCGGGGATATTGGCCTTGCTGCGCTTGTCGACGAGAATGCCGCCGGTCGATGAAACTCGCGTCGGCCAGCCGAGATCGAGCATCCACCGCGCGCAGTCGAGGAAATGGATGCACATGTCTCCCATGATCCCGTTGCCGTATTCCATAAAGGCCCGCCAACCTCGCGGATGGACGAGCTTGTTGTACGGCCGCATGGGGGCCGGGCCGGTCCACATTTCATAATCGAGGTTTTCCGGGGGCGACGTGTCCGGCGGGTTCTCCCTGGCGCGCATGTGGTAGTAGCAATACACCTCCACGAGCGCGACTTTGCCGAGCTTCCCTTCGCGGATGATCGTGTCGCGGGCTTCGACGAGGTGCGGCGTGCTGCGGCGCTGCGTCCCGACCTGGACGACGCGCTTGGTGCGCCGCGCGGCCGCAAGCATCGCTTGCCCTTCGACGATATCGACGCTGATTGGCTTCTGCACGTACACGTCCGCCCCGGCTTCGACCGCGGCGATCATCGCCAGGGCGTGCCAGTGGTCGGGCGTGGCGACGAGCACGATGTCGAGGTCTTTTTCCTTCAACATCTGGCGATAGTCGGCGTAGGTGCGCGGTTTCTTTTTTGACACTTGGCGGGTGGCGACCATCTCGGCCGCGTCGGCCAGCATTTTCTTGTCGACGTCGCAGAGCGACACGACTTCGACCGGCGCCACCTGGATCAAGCGAAACAGGTCGGCCTTGCCATACCAACCCGTGCCGATCAGGCCGACCCGGGGCGGCTTCTGATCGAGAAACTCGGCGGCAAAACTCCCGGCCGCGGACAAGGCCAAACCCGCCGCGCTGCTCTGCACAAACTGTCGGCGATTCATCGTTGCACTCCCGCGAAGGACCGATGGGTGGGAGAGATTAGTCTAGCAACGCGCGGCGCGAAAGACGAGCTAGCTTAAGCTGACCCAGGAGACGAACCTGTCGCGCGCAATGTGAACCAGAATGTGCTGCCGTGCCCCGGCTGGCTTTCGACGCCGATTCGGCCGCCGTGGGCTTCGACGATTTCCTTGCAAAGCGAGAGCCCAAGGCCGGCGGCGCCGGCGCTAGAGCCCGGGATGCGGAAGAACCGCTCGAAGATGGCCGCGTGGTATTCCTTCGGAATTCCTTCGCCGGTGTCGCTGATCTCGAACCGCACGGCTGAATCGTCGGCGATTCCACGGACGCGGACGATTCCGCGATCCGGCGTATGCCGCAGGGCGTTGGCGATCAGGTTGTGAAAGACGATCTGAATCCTCTCGACGTCGGCCATCACCTGTTCGTGGATCAAGAGCGATTCGGCTTGCAACTGAATCTGCTTCTCGGCCGCCGCGCCGTGCAGCGGCACGACGGCTTCTTCAATCAGCTTGGCCGCGGCGACCGGCTGCAATTCCATCTCCATGCGGCCCGACTGGATGCGAGCCAGATCGAGCAGCTCGTCCACGGTGGCCTGAAGTCGCTCGCATTCCTCGCGGGCGGCGTGCAGAAGATCGGCCTGCTTGTCGGTCAAGGGGCCGGCAACTCCTTCCAAACACAGATGCACGGCCATGCGGAGCGACGTGAGCGGCGTACGGAATTCGTGGGCAACCGTGGCTACAAGATTGTTTTTCAGCTCGTCGAGGCGCCGAAGCCGCGTCACGTCTTGGAGGATGGCGGTCGCGCCGGTAATCTTCCCCTCGTCTTCATAGACCGGATTGGCCCGCAGCAAGAACCAGCGATGCCCCTCGGCGCTGGGGACGTCGAAGGCGTCCTCGAAACCGTTGGGCAAGAACGCCCCTTTGCCCTGCAAGACGTGGGCCTTCGCACGATCGAGCGCCGAGCGCACGGCAGGTGGGAGCGTGACGAGGGTCTTCGAATCGGGTTCAAGACCATTGGTCTGCCAGAGCGAATCGGCCGCGCCGTTGGCCTTGAGGATGTTGCCTTCGGCGTTAAAGACGATCACCGGATCGGGGATGCTATCGATCGTGGCCTGCGAGGCGCGCTGGGCGAGCAGCAACTCACCGAGCGAACTCTCGCGGTATTCCTGTAAGTGCTCGGCCATCAGATTGAATTGCGTCGCGAGCTGCCCGATCTCGTCGCGGCTCATCACGAGCGCACGGGCGGCGAAGTCTTTCTGCCCGAGGCGGTTCACGGCCATAGTCAAGAGCGAGAGCGGGCGCAGCAGGCGTTGCGTCAGGAGGATCGAAGCGAGCGCCCCGACTACGAGCGCGCCGATCGCGACGGCGGCCACGATCGAGTTCGTCAACTGACCGGCGCGCAGCGCCGCGTCGGCCTTGCGCTGCATCGCAATCTCATTGATCTGCAAAATCTCGTCCGCATCATCTTTGACGACGACGAATTGCGGCTGCAAGATGTCGAAATACTGCTTGTTCATCTGCTTGAGATCGGTAAGCTTCAAGTAGTCGGTCAAAAGGCCTTCGTATTTGGTCCAAGCGTCTCTCAGCGTCTTGGTCGCCACGTCTTCGCGTTGATCGAATTCCGTGATGTTGTTCTCTTGGACCTGCAGTTCAGCCGCGAACTTGTTCCGATGCTCGGCGATTTGCGGCTCGGCCCGGTTCCTCTCTCCCGCGACGATGAAGATCGCGGCGCTGTCGAGCCGCTCGATCGATTCCTTCATCCGCTGGGCGGCCAAGACACTGCGGTAGTTGTCCTTGAGAATCAGTTCGGATTGGTGGCTAAGCGCCGATACTCTCCAGACAGCGACGACCCCCAGCAACACCAGCGCCAGGGCGAGAGGTAGTTGGGCAAGCAAGAGTTTCGCGCGGAGGCTCATCGGCGCGGCTCCTTGTCGTCGAGCGACACGATGTGCAAATCGAAGCCGCGAGCTTCGTGGACCAACCGGTCGATCATGCTCCGCCCCAGGATGCGCTTCCACCAGGGTCTTTCCGAGCGGCCAATCACGATGTGACCGACGCCACGCGTGCGGGCGAAATCCAACAGCGCGGTCACCACGTCGTGCGCTTGGAGCCGAATCACCTCGGCCCCCAACTCCTTGGCCATCGAGATCGTGGCGATCAATTGCCGCTGCACGGCCGAATCGATGCGATTGGGGGCCTCGCCGGGCGTTTCCACATAGACGGCATACCAATCCGTATTGAGACGCCCAGCCAGGCGCGAGCCGCGCCGCAACAGGGCCGCCCCGCGCGGCGATTGCGATGCAATGCAAACCATCACGCGCTCGATAGTCGATTTGTGATCGTCGCCGCCGGTTAAACTCACGGCAGCGGTCCGATCGATGCTCTCGGCGACTTCGCGGAGTGCCAATTCCCGCAGGGCCGCGAGATTCTCCTGCCGGAAGAAATTGCCGAGCGCCGTATCGACTTTTTCCGCCGCATAGATTTTGCCCGACTTCAATCGATCGACCAGGTCTTCGATCGCCAGGTCGAGATTGACGATCTGATCGGCCTGCTTGAGAAAGGTGTCAGGAACCGTTTCGCGGATGACGACGCCGGTCGCCCGCTCGACTACGTCCTTGAGGCTCTCCAAATGCTGAATGTTAAGCGCCCCAATGACGTTGATTCCCGCGGCCAGGATGTCTTGCACGTCCTGGTAGCGCTTGTTGTGCCGCGAGCCTGGGGGATTGGTGTGCGGGAGTTCATCGACGATTGCGACGGCCGGATGCCGAGCCAGAATGCCGTCGAGGTCCATGTCGTCCACCTGGAAGCCGCGGTATTCCACCTTGCGGCGCGGCACGACCTCGAGCCCGTCGATGAGCGCGGCAGTTTCCGATCTGCCATGCGTTTCGACGAAGCCGATCACCACGTCCGTGCCGCGCTTTTGCAAGGCATGGGCTTCTTCGAGCATCCGGTAGGTCTTGCCCACTCCGGCCGCGAAGCCGACATACAGCTTCAGCCGCCCTCGCTTGGAGCGCTCGACCAGTTCCAGAAAGTCTTCAGGACGTGGCTGCGCGCGAGTCATGTGGTCTTCAGTTCGCCCCAAACTGGATGACGAGTCCTCCGAGAATAATGATGGCTAGTCCGGCCCAGGTCGAGAGCGGAATATGCTCATCGAGCGCGAACCGCCCAGCGAGAACGCTGACGAGGGCAAAAGCACCGACATAGACGCCGATTAACTTCGAGAAGTCCCATTTTACCGTGTTGACGACGACCCCATAAGTCGCCAACAGCAGCCCGCCGCCGACAACCCAGGGCACACCGCCTCCGCGCAATCCTCTGCGAGTGACGGCATCACCTCCAGCTTCGATGGCGGCCGCAGCAAGAAACACGAGCCATGCGACGGCGGATAAATCCCGTTGGTGCATGGGGGTCATTTTGCCGCTGGCTTGGGGCGCCCGAATTGGCGGTCCAACGCCAAATTCAAGGATAGCACGTTCACGCGCGGCTCGCCCAACAGGCCGAAAGTGGGCGACTCGATCTGGTCCTTGACGACCTGTTGAACGCGCTCGGGCTTTTCGCCGCGTGCCTTGGCAATTCGCGGCACTTGCCAAAGAGCGGCCTGAGGGGACAGATTCGGGTCGAGTCCACTGGCTGACGTCGTGACAAGTTCGTCCGGGACGGGGCCGCTGGCGTCTGGATTTTCCTTTTGCAATCGCTCGACGTCTCCCTTGATGCGATCATACAGCGCCTGGGACGTAGGGCCGTAATTCGACGCCCCGGAATTCGTCGCGTTGTACGGTTTCGGCTTCGATGAATCGGCCTCGTCGTTGGTTGCCGAGGGGCGCGGCTGGACATAGGCCGGGTTCGTGAAATTCTGCCCGATCAATTCCGAGCCGATGACAACCCCTTTGTCGTCGGTGACGAGGCTGCCGTTGGCTGCGTGAGGCGCGATCACCTGGGCCAAGCCTGTCATCAAGAAGGGATACACGATCCCAGTCAGAACCAGCGTCACGAGCGTCACGCGCAGGGCGATCATCAATTCGGATTTCATTATCTCAAGCTCCTGTTCCCGCAATGTTGAGCGCTACGAGCGCCATATCGATCAGTTTGATGCCGATGAACGGCGCGATCACGCCGCCGACGCCGTAAATCAAGAGCGACCGCCGCAAGAGCGAGGCCGCGCCCACCGGACGATACTTCACGCCCCTCAGCGCCAGCGGAATCAATAGCACGATGATGATCGCATTGAAAATCACCGCCGCCATGATCGCGCTCAGCGGAGAAGCCAGCTTCATGATGTTCAGCGGCGCGATCTCTGGATACACGCCCATGAACATCGCCGGCAAGATCGCGAAATACTTGGCCACGTCGTTGGCAATCGAAAAGGTGGTGAGCGCGCCGCGCGTCATCAACAGTTGCTTGCCGATTTCCACCACTTCCAACAGCTTGGTGGGATCGGAATCGAGGTCGATCATGTTGCCGGCTTCCTTGGCGGCTTGCGTGCCGGTGTTCATCGCCATGCCGACGTCGGCCTGCGCCAGTGCGGGGGCGTCGTTGGTGCCGTCGCCCGTCATCGCCACGAGCTTTCCTTTGGCCTGCTCCTCCTTGATGAGCCGCATTTTGTTCTCCGGCGTGGCCTCGGCGAGGAAGTCGTCCACACCGGCCTCTCCGGCGATGGCCTTGGCCGTGCGCGGATTGTCGCCGGTGATCATGACCGTGCGGATGCCCATCGCGCGGAAGCGGGCAAAGCGGTCGGTGATTCCGACTTTGACCACGTCTTTCAGATGAACGACACCGAGCATTCGCGAGCCGCGCGAGACAGCCAGTGGGGTCCCGCCATCGTCGCCGATTTGACCGGCGATCAGGTTCAATTCGGCCGGCGCGGTTCCGCCCAACGTTCGAACGTGAGCCGTCACGCCGTCAACGGCCCCCTTGCGGATCACATCGCCGTTGAGGTCGCAGCCGCTCATGCGGGTATAGGCGCTGAACGGGACAAACTTCGCCTGCTTGTTCGTCAGCAGCGCTTGTTTGGGATGATGTTCTTCGATGAACGAGACGATCGAGCGCCCCTCGGGCGTTTCATCGGCTTGGCTGGCCAGATGGGCCGCCTCGGCTAAGTCCTCGACGCGCACGCCGGGCAGGGGGAGCAACGCGCTGGCCATGCGATTGCCAACCGTGATCGTGCCCGTTTTGTCCAAGAGCAGCACGTCCACGTCGCCAGCCGCTTCGATTGCCCGGCCGCTCATCGCCAGCACGTTCTTGCGAATCAACCGATCCATGCCAGCGATCCCGATCGCCGAGAGCAAGCCGCCGATCGTCGTCGGGATCAGGCAGACCAGCAAGGCGACCATCACGGTGGCCGAGAGCCGATTGTCGCTATACAGGGCCAGCGGCACGAGCGTGGCGCAGGCGAAAAGAAACACCAGCGTCAGACCGACAAGCAGGATGTGCAGGGCGATTTCGTTCGGCGTCTTCTGGCGGGCCGCCCCTTCCACAAGCGAAATCATTCGGTCGAGAAACGATTCGCCGGGGTTCGATGTGATTTTCACCACGATCCGGTCGGAGAGCACTTTTGTCCCACCGGTCACGGCCGAACGATCGCCGCCGCTTTCGCGAATCACCGGGGCCGATTCGCCCGTGATGGCCGATTCGTCGACGGAGGCGATCCCCTCCGTAACCTCGCCATCGCCGGGAATCAATTGCCCCGCTTCGACGACCACCAGGTCGTCCTTTCGCAATGTCGCGGCGGAGACCTCCGTCTCGCGGCCGTCGACGAGCTTGCGAGCGGTGGTTTCTTTCCGCATCTTCCGCAGCGTGGCGGCCTGGGCCTTGCCGCGCCCTTCCGCCACCGCCTCGGCGAAGTTGGCAAACAGCACCGTGAACCAGAGCCAGATCGTCACCGACCCGGTGAACCAAAGCCACGTGGTCTGCCAAGCCCCGCCGTTGCCATGGAACCATTGCGGCGTCGCCGGGATCGACGACGTTCCCAGGACGTCTCGCAGCCACAGCGCCGTGCAAAGCACGCTGCCGACTTCGACGACGAACATCACCGGATTCTTGTAGAGATGCTGCGGAGCGAGCTTCTTCAGGCTGTCGACGGCCGCCCGCCCGAGGATCCCCTTGTCGAACAATGATAGCGCTTTCGCGCGTGGACCACCCATAATGGAAACCTTAATAAAGTTTGCCTTGGCCGGCGAGGAAGTGCTCCACAATCGGCCCCAGGCATTGCGCGGGAAAGAACGTCAAGGCGCCGACGATGACGATCACGCCGACCAATAGCACGGTGAATAGCGGCCCGTTGGTTGGAAACGTGCCCAGGCCCGGGGCCACCGTCTTCTTGCCCACCATCGAACCGGCGATCGCCAGCACGGGAACGATCATCAGAAACCGCCCGGCGAGCATCACGATCGCTATCGTGACGTTCCAAAAATTCGTATTGGCATTGATCCCGGCGAACGCCGAGCCGTTGTTGCCGGCCGCGCTGGAATAGGCATAGAGCATCTCCGAAAGCCCGTGCGGACCGTTGTTGTTGAGGGCCGAGCCCGTGGGGGCATGCTCTTTGTCGGAGTACCAATTGTCGGGCAGGTCGGGCACGGGCGCCTTATAGTCTGCCGGCGGTTTGGCCGGCGCCGGATGAGCCTTGGCGAAATCCGCTGCATAATCCGCGGCTCGCTTTTCGTAAACCGCCGACCAGCCGGCAAATCCGAGAATGATCGCCGGGAAAATCAGGATATAGAACATCGCGTACTTCATCTCGCGCGACTCGATCTTCTTACCTAGGTACTCGGGAGTGCGCCCGACCATCAGACCGGCGATGAAGACCGACAGGATGACGAACACGAGCATCGCATACAGCCCGGCCCCGACGCCGCCGAAGATCAATTCGCCGAGTTGAATGTTCGCCAGCGGCACCAGCCCGCCGAGCGGCGTGAAGCTGTCGTGCATGGAATTGACGGCGCCGCACGAGGTGTCGGTCGTCACGGTGGCGAACAGGGCCGAATTCGAGACGCCAAAGCGGACTTCCTTCCCCTCCATGTTCCCTTGCGGCTGAGCGATCTTGAAGCCTATCGGAGAACCGCTTGGGGAGAGGGGGACAGTCCCCTTTTGTTCCGAGGACTCCACAAAAGGGGACAGTCCCCGGCGGTTCTCCGATAGGCTCTTGGCCTTCTCCGCGACGGACGGAGTTGCCGCCGCCAGATCGGCCTCGAGCTTGTGGATTACCGGGTTGCCGCCGGATTCCGCCCAATAGGCGACGCTCACTCCCGTCAAAAACAAGAGCGACATCGCCGCGAAAATCGCCCAGCCCTGCCGTTGGTCGCCGGCCATGCTGCCGTAGGTGTAAGTCAAGGCGGCCCCAATGCTGAAGATCAACAGCAGCTCGACGAAATTAGTCAGTGGCGTCGGGTTCTCGAACGGATGTGCGCTATTGGCGTTGAAGAATCCGCCGCCATTGGTGCCAAGTTCCTTGATCACTTCCTGCGAAGCCACCGGGCCCATTGCGATGGTTTGCTTCCCGCCGTCGATGGTGGTCACTTCTTGATACGGCGAGAAGTTCTGAATGATTCCCTGCGTCACCAAAAACAGGCCGACCACGACGCTGATCGGCATTAACACGTACACGATCGAGCGAATCATATCGACCCAAAAGTTGCCGATCGTTCGCGCGGCGTCAGGGGCTAGGCGGCGTGTCAGCCCACGGGCCACCGCCAGCGCGACCGCAATCCCCGCCCCGGCCGATACGAAGTTATGCCACGCCAAGCCGGCCATCTCGCTGAGATAGCTCATCGTCGTTTCGGGCACGTACGACTGCCAATTCGTATTCGTGTTGAAGCTGACCGATGTGTTAAAGGCCAAATGTTCGGGCACTGCGGGCAATCCCTGCGGATTGAGCGGCAAACGGTCTTGCAATCGCAGAATCCCATACGTGACGACGATGCCGAACAGACTGAACGCCAAGAGCGCCAGCGCATAGCGCTGCCAGGTTTGCTCGCGTTTTGGATCGACACCGCAAAGCCAATATAAAAACCGCTCGGTTGGCCCAAAGAACCGCGGCAGCGGTTGTTTCGAGCCTTCGAAGACTCGATACATGTACGCCCCGAGCGGCTTGGTGATCGCGAAGATCAGGACCGAAAACAGGCCGATTTGCAGCCAACCTTGCAGAGTCATGGGGAAACTTCGTCCTTTAGTGCGGCTAACAAATCCGGCGGGGACTGTCCCCCTTTTGCGCAGTCCGCGGAGCAAAACGGGGACTGTCCCCTTCTCTCAGCCGGATTTGTTAGACGCGCTTAAAAATGTTCGGGGCGCACGAGCGCGTAAAGAAGATAGATGGTCAACAGCACCGTGACGATGCCGCCTAAGAGAAACTCGATGTCCATGCGATATTTCCTGATGCCGTCGGCAGGGATGGGTCTTACGACTTAGCAGTGCTCGCAGGCGCGAACGTATAGCCAACAGACCGCGAAAAATACAACGCAAGCGCTCACGAAAACTGTGTCCCACATAAACAGATTCCCCGCGTCGACTCTTGATTCCGAATAAACGTTGCCGGCAATGGAGGCAATTGGAGTGCCAAACTCCTGGCGGACGCGCCAAGCAGCATCAGCGCAGCATCTTAAGGAACATTTACGCGGATGGCTTCCATCCCCGAGCATTGCATCTTGCACTGAAGTCACGATGCGGCAATGCAAAATGCAATCACCGATCAGGATCGACTAAAGCCGCTAAGAGGACTGCGACCTGAGACATACCAGGCGACTGTTCGCTTCGACGCCCTGCAATTCGCAGGCGGAATATCGCAATATGCAACCCGCCGGCGGACCGCGTCCGCGGCGATTGATTCTCGAAATCATTCCCCGCCACGGGCTTACGCGATCTTGATGGCCGCGGCACGCTCCTTGCTTTCATCCGAGTCGTCATTCGGTTCGTTGATCACGCGGCCCTGTTTAGAATTGCCGATCGATTCGCTGCCATCACGATTCAGAACCCCTCACAAAGCTGCCGGGGACTGTCCCCATTTTTGCGCAGTCCGCGGAGCAAAAACTGGGGACTCTCCCCTTCTCCCAGGCAGTTTTGTGGGGGGTTCTTGGAGCACTTAACAATCCCTCTTGATGGCCGCGAGTTGTCGGTTTCTTTCTCTTCGCCCGAGAAAGGCTGCACGACCGGCGCCGCGGCCATCATTTTTTCTGCCGCAAGGTGTGCCATGACCATCACTAATGTTCGCATCGCGCCGTACATTCGCGGTCCCGAACTTGATCCCGAATCGGTGAAAACGCCCTCACCGGCGAATTGGATTCGTCGGTTGACGCGGCTTTGGGGCAGAGTTTTTGGAAACTCCACTGAATGCGGCGAGCAGCCTGCGATCGCTGCCTCGCCGGTTTCAAAAACGCACTGGGCTTTCCGAGCGGTCAATTACCACCGACTTCACGCCGCGGGGATGCCGTGCGTAATCGCCGCGCCCTCGATCGCGGCCGGCATCTCGTCACATCTCGAACTCGAAGCGATCGTGCCGTCCGAATTGCAAGTGGGCGACGTCTTCCTCGTCGAGTCCGGTCAAACCATCTTTGCCGACGGCCTGATTCTCGAGGGAATCGCCATAGTCGACGAGGCCGTCATTTCCGGCCAATCGGCGCCCGCCCTGCGTTCGGCCGATGGAGATAGCGCCGTCATGCGAGACAGCCACGTCATCGAAGGACAGATTCTAATCGAAGTGGCGCCCCGCCGCGGCCACCCACTGGATTGGATTAGCGAAGCGACCGTGGTCCGATGGCCGCCCGCGGCCGCTGTCGCTCGAAGATAGCATTCGCGGTTAAGAGCCTATCCGAGAACCGCCGGGGACTGTCGCCTTTTGTGGAGTCTTCGGACCAAAAGGGGACTATCCCCCTCTCCGCGAGCTAAGAGCGCTTCACAAAACCGGAATGGGTGCCATGCCCACGGCTCGGCGTGGGCAGGAGCCCCAATGAGGCATGGCCACTCAGGGCAGTGGCCATGGCACCCAACGATTCAGCATTAAGGCTCCGCTAGGCATCGCTTCGCTCCGGACCCTCGTATTTCTTCCGTTTTCGCCACAGCGTCGAGCTGTCGATGCCGAGGATCCGCGCGGCGTCGTCCAGTGTGGCGCTGCGCGCAAGCACGGAGAGAACGTGTTGGCGCTCGATCTCCTCCAGCGAGAAATCGCCCCCCAACTGCGGCGATGAGCCACTGCGCGAATGCATTCGCTCGGGCAAGGCTTGTGGCTCGACCACCTGCGCCGGCCAAAGGATGACGGCACGTTCCATCGCGTTGCGCAGCTCGCGAACGTTGCCGGGCCAGGCGTACGACAGCAGCACCTCTTCCGTCGCTTTCGACATTTCGGGCGTGGGCCGTCCGACCGAATGGCCGAAGAACGCCAGGAAGCGCCGCGCGAGAATGATGAGATCTTCCGGCCGCTCGCGCAATGCGGGAACGTGAATCTCGATCACGTTCAGACGAAATAGCAGGTCCTCGCGAAAATGGCCGGATTTCACATCGACTTCGAGATCGCGATTGGTCGCGGCGACCACCCGCACGTCGGCCTTGCGCGTGCGCGTCTCGCCGAGCCGCTCGAACTGCTTTTCCTGCAAGAATCGCAGCAGCTTAGCTTGCAGACCGGGAGTGATTTCGGCGATTTCGTCGAGAAAGAGCGTGCCACCTTCGGCCGCCTCGACGCGCCCCGGCTGATCGCGCACGGCGCCGGTAAACGCCCCTTTCGCATGACCGAAGAGTTCGCTGGTCAGCAGGTTCTCGGAAAGCGTAGGACAGTTGACAACGACGAACGGCTTCGTGCGGCGCCGGCTTTGAGCGTGCAGGGTGCGGGCCAGCACTCCCTTGCCCGTGCCGCTTTCACCGCGCAGCAGCACGGCCACTTCCGAATCGGCAGCCCGGCCAAGCACGTCGAGCGCCGCCTGCATTTTCGGCGACCGCGTCTCGAGCACTGTCTCGGGCACGGCCAGCTTGAGCTGCTGGTCGAGTTCGGCCAGTCGGCCGAGCGTGGCCATTCGTTCGGTGAGCTTGGCGACGAGGTGGCGGATCTGATCGGGCGTGAAGGGCTTTGGGAGATAATCGGCGGCCCCGCGCTTGATCGCCTCGACGGCCGTGTCGAACGTCGCGTAGGCAGTGAGCACCACCGCGGCCAGGTTCGGATTTTCAGCTAACAGCTTGGGCAGCAGATCCAGCCCGCTCGATTCGCCGATCTTGAGATCGACGAAGGCCACGTCGAACGGCCGCTGAGTGACCGCCGCCAAGGCCATTTCAGCCGAGGCCGAGGCAACTACCTCGCAGCCGATGTCTTCCAGGCAAACGGCGAGCGTGCGACGGATGTTTTTTTCGTCGTCAACGACAAGCACCCGCAGGCCTCGCATCGAGGATGCGCCAAGTTGCTCGGGCCGGGGCATGAAATCCTCGTGCCTATGCCGGAATAGCAAGGCAATCTGAAGGACGATTCGTGTGACAGCCAACGCGGAGGGGCCATTATAGCAAAAAGGAGTCCGCGTGCTTCCACCGCCATGTCGAGACGCTGATGCCCAGGATGCTCGGCAGCTACGATGCGGCGGAGTGAGCCGGCAAAGAATGTGGTGACGCTCCTTCGAGTCGCGTCACGATAACTCGTATTTCTTCCGCTTTCGCCAAAGGGTCGAAAGGTCGATGCCCAGGATGCGGGCCGCCTCGTCGAGCGTGCTGGTCCGAGCCAGGACCGCCGAAACGTGACGGCGCTCGATCTCGTCAAGCGTGAAGTCGCCGCCGAGATCCGGCAGGCATTGTGCATAAACCTGCACGGATTGGGCAAATGCTTGTGGGCCGACGTCAGACGCGCGCTCGATGGCGGGGAGCAATTGCTCGGGTGAACGTGCCGCCGCGGCCTCGCAGCCCGCGCCCGCAGCGTAGACCGCGAGTGAGATGCGATCCTCCTTGTTGTTGGCAATTGTGAACACGCGCACAGGTTGCGCGGAAGACCCGTTGGGTGAGTCGTGTCGCGCCATGAGATTTCGCGCTGGCGAATAAGCTGTCGCCCGAAATTACGGCTTGCCGCCGGTCGTCGCTCCGTATTTGTTGTCTAGTGCGAGGTTGATTTCCAGGACGTTGACCATCGGCTCTCCCCACGCGCCGCCCAGGGGAGCCGAACTCTTTTCCTTCAGCAAGGTTTCAATTTCGTCGTGGACCTTCTTCACGTCGGCCTTGGTGTCCTTGGCCCAGGCCCCGGCCACGCCATCCAATTGGAACATCGCGTTGGCCAAGGTGATGTGCGGATCGAGCCCGGAACCGGACGTTGTCGCCCAATCGCCGGGAACGTCGTTCAATTCAACAGTCGGATTGTCCGTCAGCCACATGTCGAAGAAATGCGCTTGGATGTCAGTCTGAGTATCGGAGCCCTTGTCGACAGGCTCGATGGCCGTCGTGCTGGTCTTGCCGTCAGCCGACATGTGGGTCACCGACGAGGGGAATTTGCCCGGATGCTCTTTAGAAAATGACTCGAAGAACACCATGGCCAAATCGGACGGCGAGGGATCGGAATTGTCGGGATTGTCTTTTTTGAACTTCTCGACGATTGCCGCGTGAGTCTTCTCCCAATCCAACACATACTGCTGCTGCGGCGTGGGATTCTTGGCATCGAATGTCGTGCCGACCCATCCCTGGGCCACACTGTTGTGGAGATCGGCCCATTGGGCCACGATCGACGGCTGGCCTTGGAATTTATCCTTGTGGAACCATTCCTCGACATCGGGAGCGACATTCTGGTCCTTCTTGGGACCGGTCTTATACGTGACGACCGGGCCGAGCGCATTGGCTACGCGATCCCGCAGCGCATAATTCGACACCGCCAGCGCCGACGACGTGGACGAAGTCGCATCGTAGGGCGTCGAGATCGCCGAGGGGCGCGGCGTAAAATGCTCGGGTTTCGCAAATGGCTGGGCGATCAACAACGATCCCACAGGCTTGCCGTCCGGTCCGTTGACGATGCTGCCGTTGGCCTGGAAGGGAAACACGGTCTGGCCGATTCCCCACAGTACCAGCGGATAGATGACGCAACAGATGACGACCGAAAAGAGCAGAAGCCAGAGGCTCTTGGAAATGATTTTGAACATAGGAGAAACTCCGTGATCGGTTAGGTAATCAGGCCATGTGCAGGGCGACCATCATCGGGTAAATCACGACGTCGATTAATTTGATGCCGATGAACGGCAGGACTACGCCGCCTAGACCCCAAATCAGCAGGTTCTTGCGCAGCAGCGCATCGGCCCCCAGCGGCTGATACTTGACCCCTCGCAACGCCACTGGAATCAAGGCCGGGATGATCAAAGCGTTGAAGATCACCGCCGACAGGATGGCCGAGGTCGGCGTATGCAGATACATGATGTCGATCTTCTTCAGCCACGGCAGCGTGCCGGCGAACAGCGCCGGGATAATCGCGAAATACTTCGCCACGTCGTTGGCGATCGAGAAGGTCGTCAGCGCGCCGCGGGTCATCAGAAGCTGCTTGCCGATCTCGACGACTTCGATCAGCTTGGTCGGGTCGCTGTCGAGGTCCACCATGTTGGCCGCTTCCTTTGCGGCCTGGGTGCCGGCATTCATCGCGAGCGCGACGTCGGCCTGAGCAAGAGCGGGGGCGTCGTTGGTGCCATCGCCCATCATGGCGACGAGCTTACCTTCGGCCTGCTGCTTCCGCAGGTATTCCAGCTTGGTTTCGGGCGTGGCTTGCGCGACGAAGTCGTCCACTCCGGCTCGCTTGGCGATGGTGGCTGCCGTGAGCGGGTTGTCGCCCGTGATCATGACAGTTCGAAGCCCCATCTTTCGCAGCCGCTCGAAGCGCTGTTCCATCTCGGGCTTGAGAATGTCCTCGAGCACGATGACGCCCTTGATCTGATTTCCTTCGCAGACGGCCAGGGGCGTGGCGCCTTCCGACGCAATGCGCTCAACGACTTTGGTCATTTCCGTTGGCACCATGCCCCGCTCCGCTTGGACAAACCTCGCGATCGCGTCGGGCGCGCCCTTGCGAATCCGTCGACCGTCGTCGAAATCGACGCCGCTCATCCGCGTTTGCGCGGAGAACGCGACGAATTGGGCCGAGGTCGGTAGATCAGCGTGGTTCTTGGCTTGTCCCTCGTAAAGTTTGACAATGCTTTTCCCCTCCGGCGTCTCGTCCGCCGCCGAGGACAGAGCGGCCAATCGGCCAACCTCTTCGCTCGAATGATTGCCGACGGGTATGAACTGAGTCGCATGGCGATTGCCCACCGTGATCGTTCCGGTCTTGTCGAGGAGCACAAGATCCACGTCGCCGGCCAGCTCGACCGCCTTGCCGCTCTTGGCGATGATGTTCGCCTGGAGCGCCCGCTCCATGCCGGCGATGCCGATCGCGGCCAACAGCGCGCCGATTGTCGTTGGGATCAAGCAAACCAACAGGGCTACGAGCGTGGGGACGTCGGTGCCGAGGCTGTGCAACGGGTCCGAAGAAAGGCCAAATTGACCCACCATGTACTGTTCGGCTTGGTAAGCCATCGGCCACAGCGGGATGACAACGATAAGAAAGATCAATGTCAAGGCGGAGAGGGCCAGAGTGAGCGCGATCTCGTTCGGGCTGCGTTGGCGAATGGCGCCTTCCACCAGTGCGATCATCCGATCGAGGAATGATTCGCCGGCCCCGCTCGTGATGCGAACCACGATCCGGTCGGAAGTGACCGTCGTGCCGCCGGTGACACCGGAGCGGTCGCCGCCCGATTCGCGGATCACGGGGGCCGATTCGCCGGTTATCGCTGACTCGTCGATCGAGGCGATCCCTTCGATGATCTCGCCGTCGCCGGGAATGACTTGTCCCGCCTCGACGACAA
>DASZFO010000298.1 GCA_035939775.1 Pirellulales bacterium
CCCGCGCGATGAGCACCGCAGCCGCACCGGCCCCTGGGCCGCTCAGCCCGTTCGAGCAACTTCGTTACGCCAAGCAGATCATCCAGATGGAGGCCCAGGCCCTGGAAGGGCTGGCTGGCAGGCTGGACACCGAATTCTGCCGGGCCGTTGAAGAGCTATATCATTGTCCCGGCAGCGTCATTGTCACGGGAATCGGCAAGGCGGGTTTGATCGGCCAGAAAATCGCGGCCACGCTCTCTTCGACCGGCACGCGCAGCCATTTCCTGCACGCCGGCGAGGCTGTGCATGGCGACCTGGGACGCATCCATCGGACCGACGCCCTATTGGTGCTCTCGCAAAGCGGCGAGACGCAAGAAGTGATTCGCCTGCTGCCGACGCTCAAGGGTCTCGGCATCCCGAACATCGCCATCACCGGCAGCCGAGCGAGCACGCTGGGGCGAGCGGCCCATGTGACAATCCAGCTCGGCTCGCTCAAAGAGGCCTGCGCGCTGGGCTTGGCCCCGAGCACGAGCACGACCGCCATGCTGGCGATGGGAGACGCATTGGCTTTGGTCACAAGCCGCATGCGCAGCTTTGGGCGAGAGGACTTTGCCCGCTTTCATCCGGGCGGCAGCCTCGGGAGGCAGTTGGCCAAGGTCGAGGATTGCATGCGGCCGCTTGCGGATTGCCGCGTGGCCATTTGCAGCGAGAGCGTGCGGCAGGTATTTGTCGAGCGCCGCTTCTCCGGCCGGCGGACCGGAGCGATCATGATTGTCGATCCGGATGAAATCCTCCGCGGGATCTTCACCGACAGCGATTTGGCCCGGCTATTCGAGAGCCGCCGCGACGGCGCACTGGATGGCCCGATCCGCGACGTAATGACCAAGCGACCGACCACTGTTCCGCTCGGCTCGATGCTCACCGACGCGGTCGAGATCATGGGTGAGCGGAAGATCAGCGAATTGCCGGTGGTGGACATGGCCGGTCGGCCGGTTGGATTGATCGACGTGACCGACGTGGTGTCGCTCTTTCCTGAGGGGAATTTGGCGTTACAAGCTGCGCCGGCGGCAAAGTCCTCTGCCGTTCCACCCCCCAAGAACCCCGCCTTTACCAATCGGCCGCCACACCCTCGACAATCCGCGCCGCGCGGCGACAATTCGTGAGATGTGGCAAAGGAAATTGAACCGCCAAGTCGCCAAGGACGCCAAGATACGAAGAGGTTCGCTCATCAACCGTGTTCTTGGCGTCCTTGGCGCCTTGGCGGTTAACAATCTTTGAATTGCATCAGTGGAGCCGTCATCGTGAAGACCGAAGAGCGGGCCGCGCGCGTCGAGTTGATCTTGTCGGACGTCGACGGCGTCATGACCGATGGCAGCGTCGTGTTCGACAACCAGGGAATCGAAACCAAGCTCTTTCATATTCGCGACGGCCTCGGCATCAAGCTTTGGCGGCGGGCCGGATATCGGTTTGGCGTGATTACCGGCCGCTCGTCGCAAATCGTTCGGATGCGAGCGGCGGAGTTGGGCGTTGATATCGTTCGTCAGGGAGTCGAGGACAAGCTGGCGGTCGTCGAACAGATCGTCGCCGAATTGGGCCTCGAGCCGCAACAGGTTTGCTACGTGGGAGACGACTTGCCGGATCTGCCGGTGGTGCGTTTTGTCGGACTAGGAGTCGCCGTGGCCGACGGCAGCGAAGACTTGCGTCGCGCGGCGCACTACGTGACAACCACTCCCGGCGGCCGCGGCGCGGTCCGCGAAACAATCGAGTTGGTTTTGAAGGCGCAAGGCCGCTGGGAAGATCAAATCCAAAAGTACGGCGGCAAGGGGTGAGTCCTTTGATGATCGCCAAGCTGAAACGCACCGCCGTCGCTCTAGCAACGGCTTTGGTCGCTTTCACGGCCTATCACGTGGTGGCAGTGCCCTTTATCGAGCCTTCGTTTGAGGACCGTGGCGCGAGCGTCGAGCCGGTCGTCATCGAGCCGAGCAAAGATCGCTCACTGCTCTTGAAGCCGTATTTTCCGCCAGGCTCGTGGCAGCTCGACAATCCGATCGTGTTCGACAACGACCGGTCGAAGTTGCTCTACAAGGAATACCACAACCTGGACAATGGTCGAGTCCAACTCTTCCCCTGCACGATCCTGTTTTTTCCAAGCGACGAAGCGGCGGCCGGCGCTCCGCAACGGGTTATCGTGCTCGACTCGCCTCGGGGAGCGCTCCTCCAATTCGACGGCCCTTTCGATCCGCTGCAAGGAAAGTTTAGCCAATTCCAAGGGGGGCAAATGAGCGGGCCGGTCACGATCCACGGCACGCCCAGCCGCCTGGGAGCAAACGATGAATTGTTCGTCGAGGCCCGCGACGTGCGATTGACGACCGAAAAAATCTCGACGGATGCGCCAGTCGATTTCTGGTTCGGCCCTAACGAAGGTCATGGCCGCCAAATGGAGATCCGACTGTTGCCCTCCAGCAAGCCGGCGACCGGCAAGCAGCGCGGCCCCAATATTGGCGGTTTAGAGTCGTTCGAGCTGATGAGCGACGTGCAAATGCGGCTGGTGCCGGGCACCAGCGGTCTGATGCCCCTTGATGGCCAGCGCGGTGGACAGAAACCAGCTTCCCCTGGGCGTGCCGCTGCCGCTGAGAACGCTCTGCCGCGGCCCGACGATCGCACCTTCCAGCGAGCGACCGATTCGCGCACTGCTGCCAATGGCGGGCCGCAACCGCCGGTTGACATTCGCTGCCACGGCCCATTCAAGTTCGACATGATTCGATACATCGCCACGTTTCGCGACCAAGTCGACGTGTTTCGCGCGCAGCAAAATGGACCAAGCGACCAGATGAACTGCGATTGGCTTTCGGTTTTTTTTGCTCCGAAAACCGCAAGCGGCGAGGCCGCGGTCGGAGAGACCGCGGCTCCCTCGAAATCCGCGCCCGACGCGACTGGCGGCTCGCAACGGATTCCGAACCTCGAAGCCCGGCGGATCGAAGCCCGCGGCACTCCGGTGATCCTGCGCGGCGAATCGAACGATGTCTATGCCCGTGCCGAACACCTCGACTACGATATTGTCACTGGACAAATCTCGCTCGACGACTCGCAGGAGGTAACGCTGCGGCAGGAGATGAACGAGTTTCATGGTCCGTCGATCGTCTATTGGCCGGGCGAGCCCGGTCGGCTCGGTCGGCTGAATGCGATCGGCCCAGGTTGGCTCCGCGGGCTGCCGCCGCAATCCGCCGGGCAGGATTCTCGATCCAGCGATCCGCGAGCGCGGCAATTGGCCTCACCGGGCATCTCGCAACTAGGACTTCCCATCGCCGCGAATCATCGCGCGGCTTCGCCAAGCGCACCGCAGTTCTTCGAGGCCCAGTGGTCGAAGAAACTCTTGATGGGTCCGGACGGCGAAAATCACTTGATCCGTCTGATCGGCGACGCACGAGCCAGTTTCACCGGGCAGGGGACGCTCTCATCGGACGAAATTGACCTGTGGCTCAAAGAACTGCCGCCGACCGAGAAGCCGGTGGCCGGCTCTCCGCCTCCGCACTGGCAAGTGATCGCCGATCGAATGAAGGCTCGGGGACACGTGCAGATCGATTCGCCACAGCTTACCGGCGCTACATCGCAGCTCGAGGCATGGTTTGAGCAAGCGCCGACTCCGGCGGCGGCCGCTCCGGCGCCGCCGGGAGGTAATCCATTTGGAATCGCCGCGGTCGGCGCGCCGCTCGTTGGATCGAGCCCTCGAAACCCGGTTTCGGCGGAGGCTCAATCACCGGCCGGCCAGGGGCGATTGCCGCTTACAGGAGGGCCACTCGGCGGCGCGACGATTGGATTGCAGACAGCCGCAGATGCGCCGCCCGCGCAGCGTAGCTTCGTGCAAGGTGAATTGATTCGCATACAGTTGCTCGTCGGAGGGCCAACAACCGAAGTCCGGGAAGTCATGGTCAGCGGCAATCCGGCCGAAGTCGCCGCTAACGGACTCGAAATGTACGGAGATGTCGTTCGCATGAACGAACGCACCAATCGAATCTGGATTGATGGACCCGGCCGGATGAAACTCCCCGAGAATCAAACCGGGTTTTCCGTCTTCCAGCCGTTCGACGCTCGTCAAGGTGCGCGCAGCCAGCCGGCGCCAGGCGAGCCATTGTCGATCATGCGCTCCCCTGCCGCGCCGGATCCGATGGTCGTCACCTGGAAGGATGGAATGACGTTTGACGGCAGCACCGCCCACTTTGAGCACTCCGTCGTCGGCGATAGTCGCGCGCGAAAGTTTCGGACGGACGTGGCCGAGGTGTTGCTGCACCGGCGAATTGATTTTTCGCAACCGAGAGCCGGAGAGCGACCCCAGATCGAGCGAATCATCTGCCGCGGCGGCATGTGGATGGAGAGCCGCGGCTTCGATGCCAAGGATCCCGATAAGCTGATTTCGCTAGATCACATGCAGACCGGTGACCTGATGATCAACGAATTGAGCGGCGAGATCCTCGGCCAGGGGCCCGGCTGGCTGACGAGCGTTCGCCAGAATTCGCCCGATCCGATGCAGCCGGCCGTGGGGCCGCTGGCGGCAAGTTCCGCCGTGCTGCCGGTTTCACACGCCGCGGCAGACCACGGCGGCAGGCATTCCGGCGCCGCCGCCGGTCGCGGCGCCACGGGTCGAAATCATAAGACCGCCGACAAAGCGCCGCTGAATTATCTTCATGTGACCTTTAACGGCGCCCTTTCCGGCAATTTGAACCAACATGAAATCACCTTCCACGACCACGTAATTAGCGTGAATGGTCCGGTCCTGTCCTGGGAGGATGAGTTGAATCCCGATCAGGTCGACGATCTGGGGCCGGGCGGATCGAAAATGACGTGCGATCAGCTTACGGTTCGCCAGACCGACGCCAAGCCCATGGCGGCTGCGCCGCAGCGGCGACCAATCGAACTCGAAGCGATCGGCAACGCGGTCGTGCAGGGGGATGTCTTTACTGCAAACGCCCATCGGCTGACCTATACCGAGGCCAAGGATCTACTCACGCTCGAAGGGGACGGTCGCAGGGATGCCGAGCTGTTCCGCCAGGAGCGGCCTGGTGATCCTCCTGCACAGACGCTGGCCCGCCAAATCTTCTATTGGCGCTCGTCGAACAGCGTCTCGATCAACAAGGCCCGGCTCCTCGATCTAAACCAGATCCCGAGCCAGGACGAAGCAGACAAATGATCGCAATACGGCCTTTGGGGTAGGAATTCGCGTTCGCGAACGGTTCCCGTGGTTGGTCCGCCGACGCGTCCAACCTTGGGCTAAAGGGCTCGACGTCGTTGGCCTCGAGTCGCCAACGTTCTCACGATCTCACCAAATCAGTGAATCCTCACCAAACAATGGGGGGCTCGCCAAAGTCATTGCGGAATAGAGAGATGCGCCGAATTCCGCGGAATTCGGTATCACAAAACAGTGAAATTCGCAACACGGCATGCGGAGTCGAAATACCGCGCGTAAGCGGACCGAACCCATTTCATCGCAATACCTTGCGAATTGCGAAACGGTATTTTGTCCGGTTCGGAACGGACATTGCCTATGACGTTGGCGGTAATTGTGCGCTTCGTATGAACGGAGCGGCTGCAATTTGGGGATTGGCGGCGAAGACGAGGCAGATCCTCTTCTTCTCTGATGTTCTCATTTTTTAGAAGGAAACGCACCGTGAACGCAGCAAATGATTATGTTGCCGAGCAGGATTTGGACTATCAAATCAAGTTCCGCCGTCCTGAGCCGAACAAGCCGGGACGTCCGCGCCGGCCCGAGCATACGCGTCTCAGTCGGCCGACTGGGTTTAACGGCATGCATCGCCGTCGTAACAAGCGCTACGGCTAAGGCCCTTTTCGCTCGTCCATTGAGTGCCGCTGTTAGCCGCCATGACTCATAGTCGGCGGCACAGCGTTGCTTGATACAGAGTGTCGCTCGATCTCGTTGGCCGGTGGATATTGATGTGAGCACCATTACAGAACGACCTTTGGCTGGCATTGGGGCGGCAATCTCTGCGCCCGCTCTGCGCGCGCCGGTCGACATCGAATGGGTGCTCGGTCGGAATCCGGCAATTCGCCGAGTGGCACAGCATGCTCAGCGAGCCGCCGAAGTCGAATGCACCGTCCTCATCTCGGGTGAAACGGGAACCGGCAAGGAAATCTGGGCGCGGATGCTGCATCGCAGCGGTCCTCGATTCGAGAAGCCCTTTATCCCCGTGAATTGCGCGGCCCTGACGAGCACGTTGGCCGAAAGTCAACTATTCGGTCACGAGAAGGGCGCGTTCACCGGGGCACTTGGCAGTTCGCTGGGCGTGTTCCGAGCGGCCGACGGCGGGATTGCATTTCTCGATGAAATCGGCGAGATGCCGCTCGATCTGCAACCGAAGCTGTTGCGCGTCTTGCAGCAGCGCGAGGTGACCCCAGTCGGCGCGGCCCACCCCGAGCCGATCGACGTCCAGATCCTCGCGGCCACGAATCGTGATTTGGAGTCGGAGGTCTCGGCCGGGCGGTTTCGCGAGGATCTCTTCTATCGGCTCAACATGGTCGAGCTGCGCGTGCCGCCGCTCCGGGAACGGGTGGACGACATCGCCGAACTGCTCGAATTCTTCTCGAGCCGCTTCGCGGCAAAGTACCGCCGGCCCGTCTGGCGGCCGAATGCCGAGACGCTGCGCGACTTTTGCGAGTTCGACTGGCCTGGCAATATCCGCCAATTGTCGCACGTGATCGAGCAATCCTATATCTTGGACTCACAGCCGATGTTGCCGCGAGCCGCGAACAATTTGGCCCCAACCTCGCTTCCGTTCTTCAACCTCGGCCGCCTGCGGACTGAAGCCGTCCGCCAGGCGCTCGGCGTGACCCGGGGGCACAAGGGCCGCGCGGCGAAGCTCTTAGGCGTGCATCCCAATACGCTCACGCGGCTGATATCGCAGCCCGAGCCGGCCCGGCTCGGGCCAGATGCAGACGATACGGCGCCGTCCTAGCGGGATGCCGCCGTCAGCGCTTCGTACCGCATACCGACCCAGGGATCGCCTCCTTGGGTTTTTTCATGCGCCACGCGTGATGGGCTGTTCCGTCGTTTAACCCGGATCCATCGGCGACGGCGTCACGCTAAAACACCGTCGCCGATGGCTCCGGGTCAAACGATGCGGCGCGCGCCGCGCAATGGCGACGTTTCTGACGTTCGCGAGTGCGCATTTTCTCTCCCAGCTTCTGGGAACCTTCACTGCATCTGGGAATCGAGCGTAAGCGTTTCTTGCGACAACGGAATGGATCAACGCCGCGCACAAACTGTCTGCAACTCGGTGAAACGCGGCGCGGAGCAATTCTCTTCTCGATAACTTTCATTCGCGGCGCAAGCCCATGGAGCGGCGCGACTTGAGCGCGACGTGGTTTTTAATGTGCGATTGGGCACGGACCTTGCTTTAGAGAGCCATCGCAAGTGTGACCCGAAGGAACGAGCGAAGGCCGATTCAGCGTGTCGCATTTTTTGTGTGAATATGTGTGTGACTAGTTGTGTGAATTCGAGGGAACGACGATGAACCAAGCCATCTCCAGCTACGACGACCAACGGGAATTGAAGTATGAGGTCGAATTCCGGCACATGGCGCCGCAGCCGAACCAGCGCTTCCGCCGGGCCGATTTCGTCCGCCGCAATCGCCCGACCGGCTACAACGGCATCCACCGCCGGCGCAATCGGCGATTTACGTGGTGACCATCCGGGAATCGAGAAGCAGGTAAGCGTGGTGCGAAACCGACCGGCAATGATTGCGATGGCTCCAAGAGTCCTTTGCGATCTGCCAGCGACGAAGGCCCGTCTTAAGCGTTAACCCATTTCTACCTGAGTAAAGCGAGCAACCGAACCATGCCTACCATTGCCACTCCCATGACCGGAGTCATGACGCGCGAGAAGCCGAGGTTGGAACGCCCCGTGAAGCCGGTCGCGGCAAAAAACACGTTGGAATGCTTGATCGTTTCGAGCGATCGCAGCCGGCGCGAGTCGCTGTCGCGCGCGGCGGCGGAGAACGGATGGTCGACCGTGGTCTGCGCCGACTCCCAGACAGCCCGCCGAATGGCGAACCGGATCGCGGTCAAGCTGGCCATCGTGGATATGGAGGACCCGTCGCTCGCCGAGTCAGGCGGGCTGCGGGAACTCTCCGTTGAATTGTCCTGCGCCGGCGGCCCACTTCTGGTTCTGTGCGGCGCCGACGGCGACGTGCACCAGGAGATTTGGGCTCGGCAGCTCGGCACTTGGTTTTATCTGGCGGGAATGGCCGACACCGAAGCGATGGCCCTGCTGTGCAGCGAAGCGCGACAAGTCGTGGAGAAAACCAGTTCCCAGCAGACGCTTCCGCTCGCCTGACCCAACTTATCCCAGCGATCGGTTCATCACCCGTTTTGATTTATCCGTTCTTACCAGGAGCAAGACATGCATACCCCGAGCTATTCCTATCAGGCCGATTACGAACTCGATTACGCCGTGGATTTCAGCCGCCGAAATTCGGAACCGGAACGTCGCCGTCGCCGGCCCAGCTATTCCCGCGGCAGCCGCCCGGCAATGGTCAACGGCATTTTCCGCCGCCGGCACAAGCGGATTTCGTGGTAGCTGCGAATCGGAGCGATTGCGCCGCCACGCGCGGGTCAAAGGCCGCGCGGCGCGATCAGCCGGACGCATCTGGATCGTAGGAAACTCCCTCCGTGGCGTTTCGCGACCGGACGCGATCATCCGGCGAATTCAATCAGACACATGCGGAACAGAGGAAGCGGATCGAAAACTACGGCGCCGCCCGGCCAGTCCGGATAGCGCGAAAGCCAGCGGGCAGCAAACCGCTTCCCGTCCCCCCAGAACCAACACTCAGGACAAACGAACATGTTTTCCACGACCAGATCCATCCTTTTCGGCGTACGGCCCGCGGTGCGTTGCCTCATGTTTGCCGCAGCGGTCGCGTGCCTCGCCGTCTGCCAATCGAGCCGCGCGGCACAAGTCGATCTGACGAACGCCCATTTGAGCGACTTGCTTGTGCCTGGCAGCTACGCCATCGTGGGAAACGAGCGCTTCGATACTTTCACCTTCAGCGCTACGTCCTCGGGAGGCGCGATGCAGCCCGATCCGACCAATATCAAAGTCAGCGCTATCAATCCGCCGCCCGACACCGGACTTTTCTTTCAAGGCGGACCATTCCTGACCGTCGGCAATCAGACAGTTGACGCCCATCTAACATTCGACGTGACGGCACTCAATCCATCGCTGCCGATAACAATGGCCAACTTGAGCTACACGGCCGCTACGGCGGGGGGTGGCTCGGCATCGATCTTGGAGGTCGTGCGCGACGCGTCGAACCAACAATTGGGGCAGCAATTGGTGATCGAACAACAGAACTTGCCGAACGGCGGAATGTCGTTCGCGACGATGACCTTCGCGCCGCAGACCACGATTCAAGTCTCGAAAGACATTCTGCTAGTAGGCGACGCGTTCACCACGACATCGCCAATCAATGTGGCGGCCGTCAGCGACTTTTCTCAAGCCTTCGACGGGCCGAGGGTGCCAGAGCCGAGCAGCGTCGTTATGGCGGCGATGGGGTCGGCAGGCTTAGGATGGTTCGGCTGGCGAAGGAAGAATCGGAACCGAGTGCGACAATCGTTAAAGGCGGCGTGAAACCTCCTGATATGATAGAAGGTTGAGCGGCACGAGTTGTGCAGATCGTTGTGAGGAACATATGATTCATCTTGCCGGAGACCATGTCATGGAAAGCACGATGCAGCAACGGGATCAGCCCGCAACCGCCGAGCCGGCAACCTTTCTGGAACGGATGGCGGAGAAGTTCGGCTTGCACGCCCGCTCGGCGGCCATTTTTTCTGAGCCGATCGAGAAGGACGGAGTGACCGTCGTTCCGGTCGCCAAGGTCCGCTGGGGATTCGGAGGCGGCGGCGGATCGAGGGACGGTCGGGAGCAAGGTTCCGGCGGCGGAGGGGGAATGAACGTCACGCCCGTCGGATACATCGAACTTAAAGACGGGCAGTCGCAATTCAAGCCGATCCGCGATGCCAGTTCGTTCGTGCCCGTCATCGTCGCCGGCGGCTTCGCCGGTTTTCTTTTGCTGCGGGCGCTGCGCAAGCTGATTCGATGAGGGCTATGCTTCCACGGCCACAATGACGATGCCATGGCGCTCGGCGAATTCGACGACTTGCGATTCGTCGACGAGAATCGTGCGCCCGGCTTCGACCGCCAGCAGCTTGCCGCCGGATTGGGCCATTGCTTCGAGCGTTCCAATGCCGATCGTAGGCACGTCGAACCGCATGTCTTGCTGCGGCTTGGCTACCTTGACGACTGTGAATCCACCTGCCCGGCAAAGCGCGCCGGCCCGGCGGATGCATTCGTCGGTGCCTTCGATGGCTTCAACGGCCAGCGGAGTCCGATCTTTAACGGCGACGCTTTGCCCAATGTCGAGCCGTCCCAGCTCTTTGGCCAATTGCCAACCCATTTCGATGTCCTTTTGCTGGGCGGGAGATGGGCCGCGCCGAGTGAGTCGTCCCGGTTTCACGAGCAGCTCCGGTGCGTAGTCGGTGGCGGGAGCGAAGGTGATGCCGGCCTCGGCGAACGCTCCCGCGATCGCTGCCAGAAGCGTGTCGTCCTTGCGGTCCCGGCGGCCGGCGACGAAGTGGGGCCAAAAGGTGCGGAGCGTCCGCCAATCCGGCAGATACCGAAACCACGCCCACGGCTGATACAGTTGAACTTTATGGATCTTGCCGGCCATCGTCGCTTCGCGGACGCCATGGCGGCGGAAGTAGCGAATCGCTCGGCCCAGCTTTGACAGCCCGACCCACGCGAATTCGTCGCAGCATTCGGCCAGCGCTGGATCGGCATGGTCCTTGATTGCCAGCCCGCAGACATGGTAGCCACGGCGCCGGAGCGCTTCGGCCAGCGCGACAGGGAATC
Organism: Pirellulales bacterium; assembly: GCA_035939775.1. NCBI lineage: Bacteria > Pseudomonadati > Planctomycetota > Planctomycetia > Pirellulales > Pirellulales bacterium. The sequence goes on from DASZFO010000298.1 coordinate 10,898, forward strand.
GCCCCCAACCGGCCAGCAAACCGACTTTCGGGCGATGTACGCGCAAATCTGTTTCGTGGCGCGGGGCGGACGACGGATTTGACGCAGCATTTTCGTTGCCAGGCTCTGCAACTCCGCCCGGTCTGCGACCATGATTTGCAGTTTCGATTTTGCGTACCCTGTCTTTGTTGCGCCGGCCTTTTACGCCGCAGACGGCCTGCTACGCGGCCTGATCCTTCCGATCGTGATCGACTTCCCTCTCCGCCAGGAGCGCGTCCATCTGCCGCTGCAACTGCTTGAGCTGCTGGCGCATCTCGGGCAAACGTGCCAACAGGGCAAACTTGAGCTTCTGTTCGCGCAGCGGAACGGCTGGCGCGCCGAGCATGTGCGCGCCGTCGGGCACGTCGTTCGACACGCCCGCCTTGGCGCCGAGCACCGCCCCGGCGCCAATATGTACGTGGTCGCGAACTCCCACCTGTCCGGCCATCACAACGCCGTCGCCCGTGGTCGTGCTGCCGGCGATGCCGACCTGCGAACAGATCAGGTTGTGCCGACCGATGCGGCAATTGTGGGCGATCATCACCTGGTTATCGATTTTCGACCCGTCGCCGATGACGGTCGCCGCATACGTGCCACGGTCGATCGTCGAACAGGCCCCGATTTCGACATCCGAGCCCACTTCGACGAACCCCAACTGTGCCGAACGCTGGTGCTGCCCCGAGACCAACTTGTAGCCGAAGCCATACGCTCCGAGCACGGTTCCAGCATGGATCACAGAGCGATCGCCGACGATCGTATTTTCGTAAAGGACGGCGTTGGGATAAATCGTAACGCCGCGCCCCAGCACGCAGCCGGACAGCAGGCGCGCACCGGAGTGGACTGTCGAGTGGGCGCCAATCTCAACTTGGTCGCCGATCGTCGCTCCGGGATGCACATCGACGTCATCCCCGAGCCGCGCCGTCGGACTGACCGTGGCGCCCGGGCTAATCCCAATTCGGACCATTTGCCGGACGGGACGAAAGTGCGTCACGATCGCGGCGAATGCCGCATGCACGTCGTCCACTTGGATCGCCGGCAAATCATCGGGCAAATAACCGCTGGGCACGACCAAGGCGCTCGCGCGGCAGTGCGCCAGCCGATGGGTTTTGTCCGGCGAATCGAGCAGACTGATGTCGCCCGGCTCAGCAATGTCGAGCGTGGCGGCTCCGTCGATCAGCAGCTCGCCATCCGCCGTTCGCGCCAACCGGCCAGCGATCAATTCCGCTAGCATTGCAAGACGGCTGGCCATGATCGTGTCCTTTCTCGGCCGCAATGGCGCCCCGGCCCAAAGCGCAACGCCTCGCGCGGGATTTTCCTTCCTTGGAGCCGCGAAATGTTAACCGGCCGCGGCAATGCGGGCAAGAGAGATTGTGCGGGGAAAAGCGGCGATCATCACAATCGATCTGGCAATTCAGCGAGCGACGTGATCAATACGTCCGGAGGAGCCTGCGATCGAATGCCGCCTGCCCGATCGAGCAGGATTGCATGCCAGCCGGCGGCCTTGGCCCCGCGGTAATCGTTTTCCGGGTCGTCACCAACGGAAACGAGCGCGGCGGGGTCGAGGCCGAGTTCGCGCTCGACGGCCTGAAAGAAGTCGCCCGCCGGCTTGCGAAAACCGATCCGCGCCGACATGAACAATCGCGCCGCATGACGCAGAGGGACGATCCCTCGGGCGATCTGTTCCAGTCGATCGTCAAAGTTCGAAGCGATTGCGACGACGAATCCGCGCTCGACGAGCGATCGCCAACACAATTCAACATCGTCGAAAGCTCGCCAGCTTTCCGGTTTCGCGAAATGTGTCCACAACTCGACGAAAAGCGTCTCGCGATCCGCGGCGCACGGCACCGCATCCCGAAAGACTTCATCGACGATCTCGCGCCAACGCTGCCGTTCGCGTTCGGGATCAGTGCGCTGAGCGTGGAGCAGTCGATCCGCGGAATCTTGTCGGTCGAACGCACGGCGAAATCGCGCGACGATTTCATCTTCACTCAAATCCGCGCCGACCCGCCGCGCCGCGCTCGCATAAGCGACCGCCACCGGCGGATCGGCATAAATCAGCGTCCCCACGGCGTCGAACAATACAGCGCGAATCAGCATGGGGGCCACGATCAAGTACGAAGTACAAAGTGCGAAGTACGAAACGCAAGCGGTCGCAGCCCAGGTCCCACTTCAAACTCTTTTTTTCGTACTTTGCACTTTGTACTTCGTACTTCCGTATCGTCACCACGGCCAGAGCCGGTGGATGTCCAACCCGAGCACGAAGACCATGAGCACGAGGATGAAGATCAGGCCCAGATAGGTGAGGGCCATCATCGTGCGTTCGCTGGCCGGCTTACCGCGGATGCCTTCGTAAAGCAGGAATACCATATGCCCGCCGTCGAGGATCGGGATCGGTAGAAAATTGAGCACGGCCAGATTGGCGCTCAGAAACGTGAGAAAAATCAAGAACCGCGAAATTCCCTCGGATGCGCTAACCGCGGCCGCGGCGGCAATGGTTCCCGGTCCGCCAAGGTCGGTCAACGGTATTTGGCCCGTCGCCAACTTGCGGACCGTGGTCGCGATTTGCCAGACGGATTCTTTCGTCTCTCGAAGCCCCAGCGCGAGTGCTTCACCCCAGGAATCGGCGTGCCGGAACGCTGAAAGGGTCTCGACTCGAAAACCGCGCTCGGGGTTAAGCCAATCCTTGGAGGCGGCCGTTTCGAGAATAGCGCTCTTTTTTTCTGCTCCACGCGACCACGACAATTCGACCTTCTGTCCGATCGGAGCGACCTGAAGAGCATGGTGCAAGAGGAGCCAATTGTGGTGGTCGGCGCCGAACTCGATTGGCTTTTCGGGCATCGCCAACAGCTTGTTCGTCCTTTTCTCGTCTTCAGTCGGCGCGGAAAACGACACCGAAGTGAGTTCATCGCCCGGTTCAAGTTTCCCGTCGGCCGGGCTTCCAAGCTCGACCGACTGGACTGTGTTTGAAACGGAATAAGCGATTCCCAATTCGTCGGATGATCCGGGGCCGTTTTCGGAAGGGGGCATGAAATTGCGCGGAGCACGCGGTTTTACTTTTAGCGAGACGGTCGATGTTTCCTTTCCATTTTCCGTCCGCTCGACCTCGATCGCCACTTCCTGGCCGACAAGGCTCCGCAACGGCTCGCCCAATCGAAGTGGATCGATATTGCGCTGGCCGTTGACGGAAACGATGCGGTCGCCGACCTTGAAGCCGGCAGCTTCGGCAGGCGAATTCTTCTGGATCGCCGCGATCGGGCCCATCCCCATCACCAGCCCCAAGACGCGCATCGGATTCGTAAGCACATTGATCTTCACCTCGGTCGCTGAAGTGCCCGGACTTGCGCCATCCGTCCGCTCGACGTAAATGTCCAATGGATGATCCGCGAACGTTGCCAGAATCTCTTGCATCCGCTGGTAGTCGCCAACGGGTTGCTTCACGAATTGATTGCTCTCCCCCTCTTTGCCGCGATCCGACGTTCTGCGAATGAACTTGATCGTGTCCCCTGCCTTGAATTCCGGAGTGGCTTTCGCCGCCGACGTATCTGGAATTGTCGGCTCGCTCGCGAATTTTGTGCTTAAGGATGCGATAACTCCGATGCCCGGATAGCTCTTGTCGCCTTGTCGCAGCTCGATTGGACGAAGGACGAAGGTTTCCGTTTGCTCCGTGCCGTAGCGTCGGACTTCCAAATCGAGCGGATTATTAGCGCCAGTGAGGACCACGCTCATTTGCAAATCGTGATCGTAGCGCAGGGTTTCACTCTCGCGCTCATTATCGAAGCGAATAATCTTGTCGCCCGGCTGAATCCCCGCCGTCCAGGCCGGCTTGCCGGGCGCCGTGCCCCCAATCACGCAGGGGATATAACGAACTCCATTTCGATACGCGATCGCGGCGAAGATCACGGCGAAGATCACGTTCATGATCACGCCGGCCGAGATGATCGCCATCCGCTGGGGGACGCTCTTGGCCATGTAGCTCCGCGGATCGTAGGCGATGTGCTCGTCGCTCGTCGGCTCGGCGGGCAGATCGCCGGGATGCTTGACCGCCGCGGTGTGCGACTGTTGCATCTTCGCCCGCTCCCGTTCCTCGGCTGCCCGCGTGGGGTTGTCGTCCTGGCCGAGCATCTTCACATAACCGCCCAGCGGCAAGATGCCAATGCCGTATTCCGTTTCACCCCAGCGGAATCGAAAGATTCGCCAACCGTTAATGTCGAATCCGAGGTAAAACTTCTCGCATTTCACCCCGCAGGCCTTGGCAACCAGGAAATGCCCCAGTTCGTGAACGAAGATCACTAGCCCCAGGCCAATCGCGGCCGTGACCCAATCCTGTATGCCGAGCGCGCCGATCAGGTGCAATCCCACCGCAAGACCTCCTCTCGAGCCCAGGCGTCCAATTCCAGCAATCGTGCCAGCGAAGGGTCAGGCTCAAATGGGTGATGTTCGACAATGATACGGCACACGGAAACGATTCTTGCAAAAGGGAGCCCGCCGGCCAAGAACCGCTCGACCGCCGCCTCGTTGGCCGCGTTGAGCACCGCTCCCGTCGTGCCCCCGGCCCGGGCCGCCTGCCATCCCAATTCCAGCGCCTCGAACCTCGAAAGATCGGGCGGCTGGAAATCCAATTGTAGCACGCGGGATAGATCCAGTCGCGCCGCCGGTCCGCGACGGCGCCGCGGATAGGTCAGAGCATACTGAATCGGCAGCTTCATGTCGGGCGGGCTCATTTGGGCGATCACCGACCCATCGACGAATTCCACCAGCGAATGCACGATCGATTGCGGATGCACCACGACGTCGATCTGCTCGGGCGCCAGATCGAACAGCCAGCGGGCCTCGATAATCTCGAGCGCCTTATTCATCATCGTGGCCGAGTCGACCGTCACCTTCGGACCCATGTTCCAATTCGGATGCCGCAAGGCCTCTTCAACCGTCACGCGGGCCAATTGCTCGGGCGTGTGCCGCAAAAACGGCCCGCCGCTGGCCGTGAGCACGATCCGCCGCACCTCTTCGCGCCGGCCCGCTTGCATTGCCTGAAAAATAGCGCTATGCTCGCTATCGACCGGCAGGATTAGCGCGCCGAATTGGGCCGCCAGACGTATCACAATCGCTCCGGCAATCACCAGCGTCTCTTTATTGGCCAAGGCGATTGTCTTGCCCGCCTCGACCGCTGCCAAAGTGCTTTGCAATCCAGCCCTGCCGACGATCGCCGCCAGCACGATATCGACCTGGGGATCGGAAACGACGCGACTGAGCGAATCGGCGCCCGTGAGCAGCTCGCACTCCTCCGGCAAACCGCTCCAATCTTGCCGAGCGGCGGCGGGCTCATCCGTCGCGATCACCCACCGCGGCCGAAATCGCCGCGCTTGCTCAATCAGGGCCGCCGTATTGCCGTGAGCCGAAAGCGCGATGGGGTTGAGATCGCCGTCGGAGGCGGCAATCACCTCCAGCGCGCTGCGGCCGATGCTGCCGGTCGATCCAAGCACGGCGACATGGGCGGCGGATTGTGTCGTTCGTGCGGAAATGGAATCACCATGCGTGCTTCAGATGAATGCAGCTTGCACGTCGGTCGGCGCCGGGCCGTATTTGAGCGGCTCCATTGAGAAGGTGGCCCGGCCTTGGCTCAAACTGCGCACCGCCGCGGAATAGCCGAACATCGTGGCCAGCGGCACCTCGGCCTCGATCACGGTGTTCACGCCGCGGCTCTGGGTGCTCGTGATGATCGCCCGCCGCTGCTGGAGGTCGTTGATGATATCGCCCAAATGGTCCTCGGGCGTGGTCACTTCCAGCGCCATGATCGGCTCGAGCAACACGATGCCGGCCGCTTCGAGGACCTTCGTGAAAGCGTCGGCCGCGGCGATCCGCAGAGCCACTTCGGCGGGCATCGGCTCGGGAAACGGATGCTCCAGCACCTCGATCGCGCAATTCCAAAGCGGGCAGCCGAGCAAGCCGCCCCCTTCGCCATGTTCTTTCAGAGCGCTCACCAAGATCGCTGCCGCGTTGCGGACCGCGGCGATCTCCGTGAACCAGTTCGTGAAGACTTCACAGGGCTTGTTGTTGCCGCGCGGCGCGACGCGAATCTTCGCTTCGGCGAACAAGACTTGCCCGCCCACCTGCCGCTGACACTTACCCAGCGCCTCGGCGTTCGACGCGACCGTCTCCTTGTAGCTCACCCGCGGCTTGTGGACCCGGACGTCGAGGTTGAAATCCCTCAGCAACTTATGCTTGATCACTTCCAGGTGCAACTCCCCCATCCCGCTAATGATCGTTTGGCCGGTCTCTTCGTTCTCGTGGGCGCGAAAGGTAGGGTCTTGCCGCTTCATCATTTCCAGGATGTCGCCGAGTTTCTTCCGCTCGAGCGAAGTCTCCGGCTCGATGGCCATCGAGATGACCGTCTCGGGAAACTGGATCGACTCGAGCAGAATCGGCTCGGCGGAATCGCAAAGCGTGTCGCCCGTGATCGAGATCCGCGGGCCGATCACGCCGACGATGTCTCCCGCCTCGGCCGACGGCACTTGCTCGCGGCGGTCGGCCTGGATGTGCCAAAGCTGGGCGGCATTCTCCTTCTTGTCCTTGCCAGGATTGTAAACGCGGCTGTTCGCCTTGAGCCGCCCCGAGTAAATCCGCAAGAAATACAGATCGCCGTGCTTGTCGGCCAGAATCTTGAACACCAGCGCCGAAAACGGCTCCTCGGGATCGGGCTTGCGGCTGATGCGGCCGTCCGGCTTCTTCGGATCGATCCCTTCGATGGGCGGAACGTCGGCCGGGCTGGGAAGATAAAACATCACCGCATCCAATAGCGGCTGAATCCCCACGTAGTCGAGCGCCGAACCGCAGAGCACCGGCACGATCAACCGGTGCAACGTCGCATTGCGGAGCACACTCCGCACCAACTCCACCGGCACCGGCGATTTTTCCAAAACCAACTCCGCCAGCTCGTTCGAGTAATCGAACAACTGCTCGAGCATGTGCTCGCGCCACAGCTCGGCCTCGTCGTGCAGTTCGGCTGGCAGGTCCGATTCGATGACCTCCGCTCCTTGGCTCTCGGGCGTGAACGTCAGGAGCCGCATTCCGACCAGATCGACCACGCCGCGAAACGGATTGGCGACGTGCGGCGGGCCGACACCCCAAGGGATTTGAACGGCCACGGGATTCGAGTTCAGCCGCTCGCGGATTTCGTCGAGCGTGCCGTGGAAATCGGCCCCTTCGCGATCGAGCTTGTTGATGAAGGCCAGCCGCGGCACGCCGTATTTATCCGCCTGCCGCCAGACCGTTTCGCTCTGGGCCTCGACCCCTTCGCGGGCGCTAAACACCACGACGCCTCCATCGAGCACTCGCAGGCTCCGCTCGACCTCGGCCGTGAAATCGACGTGCCCCGGCGTGTCGATCAGATTGATCGTCACGTCCTTCCATTGGAATGTGACCGAGGCCGAATAGATCGTGATCCCGCGCTCCTGCTCCTCGGGATCGAAGTCGGTGATGGTGGTGCCTTTGTCGACATCCCCCATCTTGTGGCTCGCCTTCGCGTAGTACAGCATCCGCTCGGTGACGGTCGTCTTGCCGGCGTCGATATGGGCGATGATCCCAATGTTGCGAAGGTTTTCGAGCTTGCGAGACATAAAGAGGGGCTGGGGACTAGGGGCTAGGGGCTGGGGAACAAAAGACCGGCGAAGCCGGCCCGTGATCGCCAGTCCCCAGCCCCCAGTCCCCAGTCCCTCTCTTTCTTACCAGGCGAAGTGGGCGAAGGCCTTGTTGGCGTCGGCCATGCGGTGGACGTTTTCCCGCTTCGACATCGCCGCGCCTTCTCGATTGTAGGCGGCGAGCAGCTCCTCGGCCAACTTCTCGTGCGTCGGCCGCCCCTTTTTCTCACGGATCGATTGGAGAATCCAGCGGATGGCCAGCGACTGCTGCCGGTTGCGGTTCACTTGCATCGGCACCTGATAGGCGGCCCCGCCGACGCGCTTCGACCGGACCTCGATCGACGGCTTGACGTTTTCCAGCGCCTGCGTGAAGACCTCGCCGGGGTTCGCGTCGGGCAGCTTGCCTTTGATGATGTCCAAGGCGTCGTAAAACACCTTCTGCGCAACGCTCTTCTTGCCGTCGTGCATCAAGCAATTGACGAACTTGCTGGCCAACAGCGAACCATACCGCGGATCGGGCTTCAGCGACGTGCGGCTAGCAGTAATGCGACCCATGCAACAATCTCTCCATTAGCCGGCTCGCTCGCGAGCCGGAATACGATTCAACTCGGCGATGTCGTTACGGCCACGTTAGCCGGTTCGCTTGCGAACCGGAGTACCAACAAGTGTCCACCACGTCACTACGTCTTCTTCGCCCCATACAAGCTGCGGGATTGCTTGCGGCCATCGACTCCCAACGTATCGAGCGCCCCGCGAACGATGTGATACCGCACGCCCGGCAGATCGCGCACGCGGCCGCCGCGCACCAGCACGATCGAGTGCTCCTGCAAGCTGTGCCCTTCCCCCGGAATGTAGACCGTCACCTCTTTGCCGTTGGACAACCGCACGCGGGCAATCTTCCGCAGCGCCGAATTCGGCTTCTTGGGGGTCATGGTCTTCACTTGCAAGCAGACCCCGCGCTTCTGCGGGCACCGATCCAGCACCGGCGACTTGCTAAACTTCCGGGGCGGCCTGCGCCCCCGGCGAACGAGCTGATTGATCGTGGGCATCGAATGGTTTCTTCAAGAATCCAAGGGTCTCTTTGACTCAACTCATTAGAACTCATCAGGTTATCGGATTCAGGCCGACTGTCAAGGGCGACGGAGTCCCTGAACCGGCCGGAATGCCGTAGCATTTGATCGCTAGGATTTAACCGCTGGGGGCGGCGCGGCCATCCAGCGTAGTCGTCTCGCTCCGACGTGATGACGTTGTAGTCCGTTCCTCACAAGGGTGAAGAGTACACTTACTCCGCCTTCTTCCCCTTCCCATCTCCGCCGCCGAGAAGGGATTCCAGGCTGGTGGCTGGGGCGGCGGGAGCGGCTTTGCCGCCGTCGGTGGCTGCGGCGCCGCCGTCCAAGAGCGGGAAGTGGCGGGTGAGGACGCGCTCCTTCTCCTTCGCCAATTCTTCGAGCGCTTCGCGGCGGATGCGGACTTCCGAATCTTGGAAGGTTTTGAAGCCGGTGCCGGCCGGGATCAGGTGCCCGAGGATCACGTTCTCTTTCAGCCCGACCAGGTGGTCCACCTTGCCGGCCAGGGCCGCTTCAGTGAGCACCTTGGTGGTCTCCTGGAACGAGGCGGCTGAGATGAAGCTGGAACTCTGCACGGCCGCCTTGGTGATTCCCAAGAGCTGCGTGCTGGCGGTGGCCGACTTGGGTTTGGTGCCCTTCGACGCTTCGCCGCCCAGGGCTTCGATCTGGGCGTTGACCTGCTCCAAGGCATCCTTGGGCACGATCGTGCCGGGAGCGAAGTCGCTATCCCCCTTTTCCGTGATCTTCACGCACTGCATCAGGTTCTGATTGGCGCCGCGGAACTCGAACTTGTCCATCACGCTGCCGGGCAACAGCCCCGTATCGCCGACGCTTTCGATCCGCACCTTCCGCAGCATTTGCCCGACGATGATCTCGATGTGCTTGTCGTCGATCTCGACGCGCTGGCTGCGATAGACGTTTTGAATCTCGCGCACCAGGTACTGCTGCACGGCTTCCTCGCCGGAGATGCGCAGGATGTCGTGCGGCACGAGCGGGCCATCCACCAGCGCCTCGCCGGCCCGGACGAAGTCCCCCGCGTGAACGCGAAGGTGCTTGCCGTGCGAGACGAGATGCTCGCGCTCGATCCCGCTTTCGCTGCGGACGATGATCGTGCGCTTGCCGCGGCGCTTCTCGCCGAGCAGCTCGACCGTGCCGTCGATCTCGGCGATGACGGCGGGGTCCTTCGGCTTGCGGGCCTCGAAGATTTCGGTGACTCGCGGCAAACCGCCGGTGATGTCCTGGGTGCCGGAGACTTCGCGGGGCGTCTTGGCCAAGAGCGTGCCGGCCGAGATCGTATCCCCTTCGTTGACTTCGATATAAGCCTTTTCCGGCAAATAGTAGAAGTCGAGAATCTTGCCGCTCGCGTCTTCGAGAACGATTTGCGGATGGAGGTCTCCCTTGTGCTCCATGACCATCCGGCGGACGTGTCCGCTGGGGTCCTTCTCGACGCGGGTGGTTTCCCCTTCGATCACATCCTCGAACCGCACCTTGCCGCTCACTTCGCCGAGGATCGGAATGCTGTGCGGGTCCCATTGGCAGAGGACCTGCCCGACCTTGACCTCGTGATTCTCTTCGACTTTCAGGATGGCGCCGGCGGGAACTTCGTATTTCTCCAGCTCGCGCCCCTTGGGATCGAGGATCAGGATTTCGCCGTTGCGAGTGAGCACGACCTGCTCGCCGGCGTCGTTGCGCACGACCTTGAGCCGCGTGAACTGGACGACGCCGGCCTTTTTCGCCCGGCTTTCGTTCTCGACGATCGATCGCTGCCCGACGCCGCCGATGTGGAAGGTGCGCATCGTGAGCTGGGTGCCCGGCTCGCCGATGCTTTGCGCTCCGATGATGCCGACCGCCATCCCTTCCTCGACGAGATTTCCGGTGGAAAGGTCCATGCCGTAGCAGAGCCGGCAGACGCCGAGCGTGGCGTCGCAGGTGAGCGGGCTGCGGACCTGGATCTTCTCCAGCCCAAGTTCCTCGATCCGGCGAGCGACGCGCGGCGTGATCAGATCGTTTTCCTTGACGACCATTTCGTCGGTGATCGGATTGACGATGTTCGCCCGGCTCACCCGGCCGCGGATCGAATCGGCGAGCCCGACCTCGACCTTCTCGCCGCGGTAGATGACCCCCTTGGTGACGCCTTGCGTGGTGCCGCAATCGTGCGTGGTGACGACGACGTTCTGGGCCACGTCGGCGAGCTTGCGGGTGAGATAGCCCGAGTCGGCCGTCTTGAGGGCCGTATCGGCCAAACCTTTGCGGGCGCCGTGCGTGGAGCTGAAGTATTCCAGCACGGTGAGACCCTCGCGGAAATTCGCCTTGATCGGCGTCTCGATGATCTTGCCGGACGGCTTGGCCATCAACCCGCGCATCCCGGCCAACTGGCGAATCTGCTCGACGCCGCCGCGGGCGCCGGAGTGGGCCATCAGGAAGATCGGGTTCACGTATCCCGAGGCGCGAGTGTCGTTTTCGAGTTCCGACATCATCTCCGTGGTGATCTTTTCGCGGGCGTGCGTCCAGGCGTCGAGCACCTGGTTGTAGCGCTCTCCTTCGGTGATGATGCCGCGCTGATAGAGCTTGTAGATTTTGAGTACCGACTTCTCGGCGTCTCCAATGATCCGGCTCTTGCTCGAGGGCGTGATCAAATCGTCGGTGGCGAACGACAGGCCGCTCCGCGTGCTGTTGCGGAAGCCGAGGCGGTTCATGTCGTCGAGCAGGTCGATCGTGCGGCGCCGCCCGAGCGTTTGGTAGCAGTCGGAGATGACTTTCGCCAACTCGCTCGACCGCATCGGGATGTTGTAGAAGAGCATCCCGTCGGGAAGCACGGAGTTGAAGATCACGCGGCCGACGGTCGTGTCGATGAGCGCGCCCGGCTTGGCCTGCGCCTCGATGTCGGTCTTGAGCCGGCGCGTCGGCGGCAGCTTGACTTTGATCCGGGCGTGCGTGTCCAAGACACCCAGCGAGTAGGCCAACTGCACCTCGTCGAGCGAAGAGAAGGTCATCCCTTCTCCCTTGCGGCTCGGCAGCGAGATCGTGAGGTAATAGCAACCCATGACCACGTCTTGCGACGGGCTGATGATCGGCGCGCCGTTGGCCGGGCTGAAAATGTTGTTGGTCGACATCATCAGCGTGTGGGCTTCGACCTGCGCCTCGATCGAAAGCGGCAAGTGGACCGCCATCTGGTCGCCGTCGAAATCGGCGTTGAATCCCTTGCACACGAGCGGATGGAGCTTGATCGCGTTCCCCTCGACCAGCACCGGCTCGAAGGCTTGAATGCCCATGCGGTGCAGCGTCGGAGCGCGATTCAACAACACGGGATGGTTGCGGATCACCTCTTCGAGGATATCCCACACCTCGTCGTCCTTCCGCTCGAGCATCTTCTTGGCGCTCTTGATCGTATCGGCGTGGCCCAGCTCCTTGAGCCGGCGGATGATGAACGGTTGGAACAGCTCGAGCGCGATTTTCTTTGGTAGGCCGCATTGGTGCAGGCGAAGCGTCGGGCCGACGACGATCACGCTGCGGGCCGAATAGTCGACGCGCTTGCCGAGCAGGTTCTCGCGGAACCGGCCTTGCTTACCCTTGATCATGTCGGTGAGCGACTTGAGCGGACGATTGCTCGATCCGAGCACGGGACGCTTGCAGCGGTTGTTGTCGAACAGCGCGTCGACCGACTGCTGCAGCATCCGCTTTTCATTGCGGATAATCACTTCCGGCGCGTTGAGATCCACCAGCTTCTTGAGCCGGTTGTTGCGGTTGATGATCCGCCGATACAGATCGTTGAGATCGCTCGTAGCGAAGTTTCCGGAATCCAAGAGCACGAGCGGCCGCAGGTCCGGCGGAATCACCGGGATCACGTCGAGCACCATCCACTCCGGCTTGTTGTCGCTGTCGCGGATCGCTTCGACGATTTTCAACCGATTGATGAGGTCCTTCTTCTTCTGCTTGGAAGAGGTTTCGTGCAGATCTTCCCGCAACGTCTTGGAGAGCGTGACCAGATCGAGTCCGACCAATAGCTTGCGGACCGCCTCGGCCCCCATGTCGGCCTCGAACGAGCCTTCTCCGTATTGCTCGCGTGCGGTGCGGTATTCTTCCTCGGTGAGAAGCTGCTGCTTTTTAAGCGGCGTGTCCTTCTGGTCGATCACCACGTAATCTTGAAAGTAGATGACCTTTTCCAGGCTGGTGGTCTTCATGTCCAAGAGATTGCCCAAGCGGCTGGGCATCGCCTTGAAGAACCAGATATGCACGACCGGGGCCGCCAACTCGATGTGCCCCATGCGCTTGCGGCGCACGCGGCTGTGCGTGACCTTCACGCCGCAACGGTCGCAGATCATCCCCTTGTATTTCATCCCGCGGTACTTGCCGCAGGCGCATTCCCAGTCTTTCTCCGGGCCGAAGATTCGCTCGCAGAACAGACCGTCCTTTTCGGGGCGGTAAGTGCGGTAGTTGATCGTTTCCGGTTTCTTGACCTCGCCGAACGACCAACTGCGGATGTCGTGCGGCCGGGCCAAGCTGATCTTGACCGCCGTATAGTCGTTAATTCGATCGTAAGACGCTTCGCCAATACTGCTCACGGTTAGGCTCCTTTGTCAGGGGTCAGGGGCCAGAGATCGGGCGTCAGAGAAGCCGTGGCTTCACTGCCGGGTCGTCCCGACGTCAGATTTTGGATTTTCGGTTTTCGATCTTGGATTTTCGATTTTAGATTTCAGGATTCAGAATCCGAGATCATCAGATTCGTCGCTTTTCCAACTGCATGTTCAAACCGAGGCCGCGGATTTCGTTCGTGAGCACGTCGAAGCTGGCGGGGGTGCCGGCCTCGAGCGTGTTCTCTCCCTTGACCATCGATTCGTAAATCTTGGTTCTTCCCTCCACGTCGTCGCTCTTGACGGTGAGCAGCTCCTGAAGGATGTATGCGGCGCCATAAGCCTCGAGCGCCCAGACCTCCATTTCTCCGAACCGCTGCCCGCCAAACCGCGCCTTGCCGCCGAGCGGCTGCTGCGTAATGAGCGAGTAGGGGCCGGTGGAGCGGGCGTGGACCTTGTCGTCCACCAGATGATGCAACTTCATCATGTAGATGTAGCCGACGGTGGTTTCCTGCTCGAGCGGCTCGCCGGTGCGGCCGTCGAAAAGCTGGGCCTTTCCGTGCTTGGGCAACTTCGCGTCCCCCAGGCATTGAACGATCGCGTCTTCCGTCGCCCCGTCGAACACGGGAGTGATCGCCTGGAATCCTAACAGCGCTCCGGCCCAGCCGAGGTGCGTCTCGAGAATCTGACCGACGTTCATGCGGCTCGGCACCCCCAGCGGATTCAACAGAATCTGCACGGGAGTTCCGTCGGCTAAGAACGGCATGTCTTCCTGGGGAAGGATCTTGGCGATCACCCCCTTGTTTCCATGCCGTCCGGCCATTTTGTCGCCGACCGAGATCACGCGCTTGGCGGCGATGTAGACCTTCACCATTTGCAGCACGCCGCTGCGCAGCTCGTCGCCGCGCTTCATGCTGTTGAGTTTGCGGTCGCGATCGTCGATGGCCGCCTCGACCGCTGGCCACAGGTTCTTATGGGCCTTTTCGACATCCGCCTTGCGCTGCGGGCTGCGGATATCGAGCGCTTCGAGCTTGAACTGCAGCGCCCGTTCGGCGACGAACCGCGATTCCTGATCGCGCACCAAGGGCGTACCGTCCTCGTCGGTCAGCGGTCGCTGCAGGATCGATTCCATCTCGGTGACCATCGCGCCGAAGGCTGCCGCGATTTTCGCATTCCCCTCGTTCTCCGCTTCCTTAAGGGCCTTCTCGAACGTCTTGCGCTCGTCTTCCGAAAGGCTCATCCGGCGGGAGAATTTCTGCGTATCGATGACGATCCCCTCGACGCCCGACGGGACTTCGAGCGAATCGTTCTTCACGTCTTCGCCGGCCCGGCCGAAAATCGCGTGCAGCAGCTTTTCCTCGGGCGTCAGCTCGGTTTTCGACTTGGGCGAGACCTTGCCGACGAGGATGTCGCCCGGGCGGACAAACGTGCCGATCCGGATGATGCCGCTTTCATCCAGATTGCGCAGCGCCTTTTCGCTGACGTTGGGGATGTCGCGGGTGAACTCCTCGCGCCCCAGCTTCGTCTCGCGGATTTCGATATCGAACTCCTCGATGTGGATCGAGGTGTATGTGTCGCTCTTCACCAGCTCTTCGCTGATGATGATCGCGTCCTCGAAATTGAATCCGTCCCAGGCCATGAACCCGACGAGCACATTTCGCCCCAGCGCCAGTTCCCCCTTGTAGGTGGCGGCGCCGTCGGCGATCACCTCGCCTTTCTCGACCTTTTGCCCGACCTCGATGATCGGCTTCTGATTCTGGCAAGTCCGCTCGTTCAAGCCGACGAACTTGCGGAGGTTATAGACGTCGCTGCCGATCTCGATCCGATTCGCATCGACGTAGCTGACGGATCCCTTGCGTGCGGCGCGGACGAGCA
>DASZFO010000299.1 GCA_035939775.1 Pirellulales bacterium
CCCGCGCGAGTCGAATCGTCTCGGGATCGCCCGCAGCCAAAGCCTGCTCGATCTGCTTCGGGGCGAGGTCCACGCCCTAGGTTTGCGACCACTCAACAGGGCGATCCGTCGGTCGCAGCTCTTGAGATAAACTCTTAATCCGCTTGTTTGTGATAAATGAACACCGCCGCTCCCGGATGGTCGGTGATATGGACGGGCAAACCGGTGACGCCGAGTTCATGGCCTGAAAGGACGATCGGTTTGTCGGGCGCGTCGAGGTTGGTCGCGATGAAGCGGGCGGTCGGATCGAGACCGCGGAGCTGCAGGGGCAGCGTGTCCTGACTGCTTTCCGCACGCCGAA
This sequence comes from Pirellulales bacterium, assembly GCA_035939775.1. Taxonomy (NCBI): domain Bacteria; kingdom Pseudomonadati; phylum Planctomycetota; class Planctomycetia; order Pirellulales; species Pirellulales bacterium. The sequence goes on from DASZFO010000299.1 coordinate 341, forward strand.
ACGCTTCGATCAGCCCCTCGCCCGTTTCCGGCCGGTCGAATTGCCAGGCGATCCACGCTTTGTCGTCCTGGCTGTATGGGGTCAGCGGGTAGTAGTCGTCGAAGTAGTAGGGGTTGATCTGCCGCCATTGGGCGATCAGGCGGCGCAGCGCATCGTAGTCGATCTTCTTCACCCGAATGTCGATTCCGCAGCCAAGGCTCGGGGCCGTGTTGCTCCAAAAGGCATACGGTTCGATCGGAGTCAACCCGCCGCCGTAATATGCGGCATTGGCACAGGCCACCGTGCCGGTGCCATGATAAGGAATCCAAAACGAGATGCCGTAGGTCATGCACTGATGGCCAATCGGCTCAAAGGCATAATCGCTGCGCCAGAGGGGCACGGCCCGGCGCAGGGTTTCCAGATCATTGCGCCGTCCGCCGCTGGCACAGGTGTCGATCAGCAGTTGCGGATGCCGCCGCCGCAATTCGTCCCAATAGGCGAGGTAGCCGCAAACGTGCCGGATCTCCGTGATCCCTTGCCGGTCCGGCGCGTCGTTGGCCCGCCAATATGCCAAGGGGTCCATGTTGAAATCCTGCCGATAGAGGTCGATCCCTTGTTCGGTGAGCAAATGGTCGACATGATCGGTGAGCCATTGCCGGGCCGCCGGATTGCCTAGGTTCAAGAGCCGAGTTTCGTTCTCGCCGGATTCGGAGGCATGGTCATAGAGGCGCAGTCTAGTGCCATCGGGCTTTGGGCCAGGCTTCAAGAAGCCGTAGCTCCACGGGCCGTTCGGATTGCGGTCCGGGCTGAACTCCTTAGCCGGATCGTACACTTTGCCTGACGGGGCCGTGAGCCGGGCCTCCAAACCTGTCGAATCGCAAATATACGAACCGTTTCCCCAGCCGACGGCGAAGTCGAGCGTCGCTCCCTTGGCGAGGTTCAGCTTGCCGGCGTAAGCCGTTCGCTTCCCTTGGCCGTGAAGATTGATGAAGTTGTCGAGCACCGAGCGGTCGCCATCGAGCAGATGCACGTCGGTCGTGGTGCTTTGGTCGATGGCCAGGAAGGCGGCGTCGATGGCATACTCGCCCGCCTCGGGAGCGGTGAAGCGGACCACGCTGTATTGGCCCTGCGGTCCCGGATGCAGCGAGAGTCGCCCCGGCTCCCAAACGATGTTGGCCAGCGAACACACTTGGTCAGTCTGATTGCAAGTCACATTGGGATCGGAACCAAACTCCTTCGTCGCCCAGGAGCGCAGGCCGCCTTTGTGCGGCGTCGCCGCGAGCAACCATTCGGGATGGTTCTCGTAGAGCCAAGTGCCGGGCGTTACTCGTTCCGGCTCAAACCAGACGAGAATCTTGATTCCTTGGGCGTGGGCATGGTCGCTGATAGGCCGAAAGCCGTGCGGGAACCTCTTCGGATCGACCTCCCAAGTGCCGACCTGCGGCCATCCCTGCTGCTGCACGTACCAGCCGGCGTCCATCCACCAGTAGTCGAGCTTAATACGTTCTTCAACGTAGCGGTCAATGTGCATGATTTGATTCTGCTCGTTGGCGCCGATCATTTCGCCATAGGCGCGCGAGCTGGAGGCGACAAACTGCGGCGGGGGGAGTTTTCCGCCCGGCCGCGGCAGATTGTGAACGATCATCCACCGCCGCCATAGGTTCTGGCCTCGAATCCAATCGCCGCGCCAGAAGAGCAATGCTATCATTGGCGTGCGCACTTCTTCGCCCGCCATGAGCTTGAAATGGGTCAACTCCTGCCCGGTCCGAATGCGAATCCCGGCGGCTTCGTCGCGATCGAATTCGGCCGCCCATTGGCCGGGCCACCCGACGGCGAGAATCACGCCCCGACCGGGCCATTCGAGATTGAAATACGAAAGATCGCTATTCGTGGGCCGGCCGCCGGCTGCGCCAATCCGCTGGCTGGCGCCGGGAGGAAGCGGCGTTTCTCGCGGGCCGTAATCGCTCTTGGTGGCCGGCGAGCCGATCGCGTGGTGCAGGAGGAATTCTCCCTCGCCGCCGCGCTGCCAGCGGCAGTCGAGGGCTTGAATGTTTTCCAGGATCGGACTCTCCGTGGGACCGTTGTTCTGAAAATACACGGTCCACTCGACGGCCGGAAAATCGTCGTATTCGATTCCCACGCAGCACACGACCAACCCGCCGTCGGGCTGAGTCAACGTAAGCGTGTGCTCGGTTCGCATGTTGTCCAGCTTGCGGGAAGTGTGGCTCCGCTGCCAATGCCGCAAAAAATCGGCGGATGGCTTGCCGCCGAGCGTGAATGAAAACGAGGGTTCGACCGGCGCCTCGTCGTTCGTTAGCGAGGCGGCAGTCCAGCGTCGCGCGTCCTCCAATTCATCCGCCGTCGGCGTCACGGCCCGAGCCGTGGCCGGAGCAAGAACCGCGAAAACTACGGCCGCTGCCAGGGCGAGCAGCTGCCGACCACGCGAGCGGTAGTGTTCCATCAAGTGGGTCGCCAGGAAACTGGGTCGGAACCTGAATCTGTGTGGATCATTCTCCGTTTCGGCGCACGTGCGAGCAAGCCGCTTGCTCATGCCAGCGCCCCCGTCCACCCGTCCCAGATTCCACCGGACGCTTACTTCAATCTCGACGTGAAACGCAATCAATGATACCACTGCTGCGCTCGGCCAGGCCTTCGCGAGACAATATATCTATGCGCTTGCCGCTGCTCCCTCCAGCGCATCGCCCAGCTTGATCGTGCCGGCCTTGATGCTCTTTAGCAGGTCGATCAAGCCGCTGGCATCGAAGCTCGACAGATCGGAGAGCGGCTTGCCATGCATCTTGCCGGCCAGTGTTTCGAGCCGCCGATGATCGAACCCCTTGATCTCGCCAGCGAGCCGATGGGCGTAGTCGATCTGCTTAGCGGAGGCACGATGGCCATTGCCGCGAAGTGGGGCAACTTAGTTGCTCGTCCAGCGCACGGCGGCAGTGGTATACTGAGACCAACGTTACGGACAATTTCAGCAGCTCGCGGCAACAGCCTAAGTTTGGAGGCAGGACATGTCGCACGACCTCGCCACGCAGCGAAGCGCGCGGATCTGTTTTTTTCACATCCGATACGTATCTTGGCTGCTTTGGCTTGGTGTTGCCGCGGCGGGCATCACTCAGGCTCAGCAGCCGGTGCCCGACAAACAACTCTCTCCGCAGCAGAAGGAGCGGCTAGAGGAGGGCGAGAAGTTCGCCCGCCGAAGCGGTCAGCTTCGCGATTCGGGAAAACTGGCTGAGGCCATCGAAACAGGAAAGAAAGCGCTGGCCGTCTATCGCGAAGTGCGGGGTAACGAAGACAGCGATGTAGCCAGTGGCCTGGAATTCCTTGGCGACATGCTGGCGAAGCAAGGGGACTTTGCCGCCGGGCGAAAGGCACTCGACGAGGGTCTGGCGACAAGGATTAAGCTTTTTGGCAAAGCGCATTGGAAGGTGACCGACGCCCGATTGACGTTGGATCACCTGGCGCTCCTTGAAAAATTGACTCCGGAGCAACGCCAAAAGCTTGCCGATGCGGAAGGATTGAATGCCAAGGCTGAGACGCTTTCAAGACAGGGCAAGTATCGCGAAGCCGTAGCGCCGTCGCTGGACGCTTTGGAGACCGAACGGCATATTCTTGGCGAAAAGCATCGCGATTTTGCGGTCGATCTGTTCAACCTCGGTCAGCTCTACGAGGAGATGGACGATTATGCGAAGGCCGAATCGTTGTACCTGCAAGTGATTCAGATTGAAAAGGAAACATTGGGCTACAATCACCCGAGGTATGCTACTGGCCTCAGCGCCCTCGCCAGGCTCTATCAATCGAGGGGCGCCTCTGCCAAGGCCGAGCCACTCCTGCAACAAGCGCTCACGATCCAGAAGGAATCGCTGGGCGAGAAAGACACGGATTACTCCGAAAGCTTGTACAACTTGGCGACGCTGTACGAATCGCAGGGAAACTACGCCAAAGCGGAACCACTTTATCTTCAGTCGCTGCAAATCCGCAAGGAAGTCCTGGGCGAGAAAGATCCCCTCTACGCGCAGAATCTGGACGGGCTGGCCGATCTTTACCAGGAGAATGGAGAGTTCGCCAAGGCCGAACCCCTCTTTCAACAATCGGCCGAGATCTACCGGGTCGTGTATGGCGAAAAGCACCCATACTATGCGAGTTGCCTGGACAACCTCGGCCGATTTTATTCCCAGGCTGGACAATACTCGAAGGCTGAATCGCTCCTAAAGCAAGCGCTCCAAATTCGCAAAGACGCTTTGGGAGAGAAGAATGCCACCTATGCCGTCAGCCTCAAAGATCTGGCCTATCTCTACAATCAGATCGGCGAACCCACCAAGGCTGAACCGCTTTATCAGCAAGCAGCTCAGATTGAAAGAGAAACTCTCGGCGAAAAGCATCCGTATTACGCCACCAGCCTTGGCAACCTGGCACACACCTATGAAAGCATGGGGGACTACGTCAAGGCCGAGCCGATCATGCGGAAGGTGCTCCAGTTGACCAAGGACTCATTTGGCGAAAAACATCCCAAATATGCCCATGATCTCAGCAGCCTAGGGATGCTGTATGAGTCGATGGGAGATCACGCTAAGGCTGAACCACTGCTTCAGCAATCGCTGGAAATCAGAAAGATTGCGTTAGGCGAGAAGCATCCCGACTACGCCAAGAGCTTGAGCAATTTAGCCAGCCTCTACGAGCAGTCGGATGACTATGCGAAGGCTGAGCCGCTTTGGAAGCAAGTGCTTCAAATCGAAAAGGAATCGTTGGGCGAAAAGCACCCCCAATACGCCCTTAGCCTACAGAATCTTGGCTACTTCTACGAAATGACGAGCGACTACGCCAAAGCCGAGAATTGTTTCGTCCGGGCCGGTGAAATCCTCAAAACGGCGGTCGGCGAAAAGCATCCAATCTATGTGGCGAATCTCGAACACCAAGGCTTCCTTTACTGCGCAATGGGCGAATACGCAAAGGCAGAGCCATTCTATCGGCAAGCCCTGAAGACGACCGAAGTAGCACTCGGGGAGAACGATCCGCGCTACGCTGGCATGTTGAACAATCTGGCAGCACTGTACCAGTCCACAGGCAGATTTGCCGAGGCCGAACCGCTCTGCCGCGAGGCGCTACTGCGGGCCGAGCGGCAGTTGGAAATCATCTCGGGCGTGCAATCGGAACGGCAGCAATTGGCCATGCGTCTGATCGTTTGGGGCTATCTAGATCGTTATCTCTATCTGACGGCAGAAGCCGAATTGCCCACCGAGCCGGTCTATGCGGAGGTATTGAAATGGAAGGGAGAAGTGGCCGCGCGCCAACAGCAAATCCGTCGAACTCGCGGCCTCCTCGCCGCGGGAGGCAAAGAAGTGACCCGTCTCCAAGCTGAGTTGACAGAGGCAACTCGCTCGCTGGCGGCCCTTTCGCAGCCAACCGCCGGCGCCAACCCAAAGCGACAGTCTCAGCTTGCGGCACTGGGCGACAAGATCGAAGACCTGCAAACGAAATTGGCCGGCGCCAGTGCTGAATTTCGTCAACAACTCGGCCAGCAGCGCGGTGGCTCGGGCGACATTCGCAAGGCGCTGCCAGCCGACGCTGCGCTGATAGATCTGCTGTCCTACTCGGTTTTCCGGCCCGCCAAGGTAAAGGGAGCGAAAGAGACCTTGGAATTGCATCTAACCGCGTTCGTCGTCCGGCGCGACCAGCCCATCGAGCGCGTCGAATTAGGACTTGCCGCACCGATTGAGCGGGCCGTCGAAGCTTGGCGGAAGCAATTCGGTCGCGCTGGCAACGGTGAAGACCCTGGCGCCGACCTGCGACGACTCGTTTGGCGGCCGCTGGAGAAATACGTGATCGGCTCCAATACCGTGCTGATCTCGCCCGAATCCGTGACGGCCCCGATCGCTTGGGCGGCCCTGCCGGGGACAAAGCCGGGAACCTATTTGATCGACGACTATTCGCTCGCCATCGTGCCGATTCCGCGATTCCTTCCCGACCTGTTGGCCGAAAATGAACACGTCCAGAGCGATCAAGGCAAACCGGCCGAAACTCCTTCGCTGCTCTTGGTGGGCGACGTGGATTTTGGCGCCGATCCTGGCAAAAGCGATTTGCTGGCGATGGATCGTGGCGCCGCGCGCGGCGATCAGCCGCTGAGATGGTCGCCGCTTCCCGGCACGCGCGACGAGGTGGCGGCGATCAAAGAATCATTCCTCAAGCGATTTGGCCAGACCGAGCCGATCGAGTTGACGAAGGATCGGGCCACCAAGAGCGCTGTCCGAAATCAAATCGGCAATTGCCAGTATCTGCACTTTTCCACGCACGGCTTCTTCGCCCCGCCCCAACTTCGCTCGGCGATGGAGGGCAACGTCCAGCCGAACAGCGCGGCCGGCGCGAGTCCTCTTTCCGCACCGCGCATATCGGGATTCCAGCCCGGATTGCTCTCGGGTCTCGTGCTGGCCGGCGCGAACCGACCATTGGAAGACGGCAAAGAGGACGGCATCCTCACGGCGCTGGAAGTCGAAGAGATGGATTTGAGCAAGGTGCAACTCGCTACGCTCTCCGCGTGCGAGACGGGGTTGGGCGAGACGGCGGGGGCGGAAGGCCTGCTCGGCTTGCAGCGGGCCTTTCAAACGGCCGGGGCAAAATCGGTGGTCGCTGGCTTATGGAAGGTGCCCGACAAAGCGACGCAGATGTTGATGGCCCGGTTTTACGACAATCTATGGCAGAAGAAGATGTCGAAGTTGGAGGCACTTTGCGAGGCACAACGCTGGATGCTCCACGAGGCCCCGAAGGAGCCGGGCCTCGCGCGCGGATTGCAATTCGCCACAGAATCGCTCGACAAACCCGACAAATCCAGCACTCTTCCGCCATATTATTGGGCCGCCTTCGTACTCAGCGGCGATTGGCGATAGTTCCTGCCGCCGGCACGACTCGCCACGGCAGATTTCGCGACTGGCGTTGCCGTCTCCTTCATCAGGCGCTCGGTCTCGATACGCTCCTGCCATCTGACATTAGCCGCACAAGATCGCCATTGGCGTGACGACGCACAGCGACGCCGATCAGCAGCGTCCGCAGGCTGAATTGGAAGCGGCGGCGCTTGCGTTTCGGCGGCTCGGCTTTCGACGGCTCATTTTGCATGACCGCATTATCCCCGACCGCGGACAGCCGGGGCAAGCGCCCGATCAGCACGGCAGAAGGCCACCATGGCGATCAAACATGTCGCGCGGATAACGGCGACCGCGCTTTCGTACGGCGCTGGCGTGCGCTGAGGCCGAGAAGTGCGCCGCCAACCACGAACGACAGCCAAGCGTTCGGTTCGGGCACGCCGAAGACTTTGATCAGCGAAGGGGAGTCGCCAGGGCCGGTGAGCGAGGTCAACGTGAATTTTCCGTCGACGGTGATCGAAGTATCGCCATCCGGCAGCGGCGGGAGTGCAACCGTAGCTGACGCGAAGCTGAGGCCCACTGAGCCTGACTTCGACGTGCTGAACAGGAGCGTGTCGGCTGCCCCACCCCATACGCCGTCCGCATCAGTGAACGCGATGTCGGCGGAGAACGTGACCGTGCTGGCCGGCCCTGCGATCCAAAGGTACGGATACCCAAGGGACACGGTTGTCGCTGGCAGGCCGAGTCCATCGAGGTAATACACCGCGTGGATGTGCCCGACAAGTTTCAGCTCTGCACCCGTTGTCGCGCCGGTCTCGGAAACGTATGTCGGCGTTGCGGAGGGAGGTGCGGACGGGATGATCACCCCGAATGGGCTGTCGCCACCTGGAGGCGGTGCTAAATATGACACGGCCCCGATAGTACCCGTACGGAAATGAGCCGGCGCCCACGCCGAGGTCGAGAAAATCAGGATACGGAAGCAAGGTGACGACCGTGCCAGTTGAGTCCAGCGGGCCACCCCCGAGAGTTACTGTAATATCGGCGGTCGTTAATCCGGGGGCAGGCCCAAGAATGCCGGCATTGGCGGGGCGGCTACAAAGAAATGAGAGTACAGCAATCAGACCAGCGACGCAGCAACGCGACGCGACCTTCGGCGCCCGCCATAAAAAACCGCGATTTGGCTTGCTCATTGGCGTTCCCCCTGTGCTGCTGAACTTCGGCGTTTTCACACGCCGGGAGATGGTTGGCGGGCTTCGATCACAATGTCGGCCTTTCCCATCCGGACCGTAGATTCCACAACCCCCCACACCCCCACCCAAGAACAAAGTGTTAGGATAATGTTAGACTTCGACGGAAGCAAGGAAATTCTCATCGTCTGCAGCGATTGAAAGCCCATGTGCCGACAGGACTTTCAACACCGATACAACGTCTAGTTAATTCGGCGACGACTGCTCATGAGCTGCGTCGTCCGAAGGTGCGCGATGATCTTCGACAAGCCGCTGACCTTCTCCAAGTCGATGTTGACGGCGCAAAACAGGGTCAGCAATTCGACCCGTGGGTGGTGCAGAGGTATCGCGAACTGCTGGCGAAAGAGAAGTCACTAAATGCGCTTGAGCCTGCGCCAAATGAGGAGCTTCTCAATCGCTGCCTCAATGCCGAAGAGGAATCGCGCGGGCTGCCGCCCTATCAAAAGGAAAAGGCGAAGAATGTCGCGGCAAATTAGCCGCCGTCCCTTTTCCTTGACGCCCCTTCAAACTGTACCACTAGCGAGCAAGGGATCCTGTTGGCATCGGGACCAAGCCGGACTGACGCGGGCGGCCGGGGCCGCGCTTGATCGGCCGCCGAGACGAATTAGAATCGGACCGGGCGGCGTTCCTGGGGTTCGCAACCGCCCGTTGCCCGCGGCTCGTGGTCGCGGGCGTTTCTATGCGCCGTCAATCGGCGTGACCATTGGCTCATCGCGGCATTCTTGACGGAGCCGCCACAGCCGGACGCCATCTGGCCAACGCATCGTCGGGCGGGATTCTCAACTCCCACGGTTGGCGCGGCCGGACGCAGGCGGCTGGATTCCTAGTAGTCAGTATCGCAATCGAAAAGAATATCGCAATTCGGCAATGCCTTCTGAAAGTCTCGCACTCCCGCGAAGGTGACTTTGGTCCCCTTCACATCCACCCTTAGAAGTTGACCCATTTCCTTGAGGTTTGCCAATCCAGCGTCGGTGACTTGACTTCCGCTCAAGTCGAGGAATTCAAGTTGATTCAAGCATTTGAGGTTTACGAGATCGGCGTCGCTGGCTAACTCCCTAAGTTCGACGGATATCACTTCACTAAAAAAGGAAGGTTCTGAATGCACAACATACCAACCCGACACGTGCGGCGAGACTTGCTCGTAGTCGTATTGAATCCAACCATGCAATGCCTTGATTGCAACTACCGCATCGTGTTCTCGACGCTTCTGCTCAATTCTCCGCCCAAGCCACGCACTGGCAGTCGCGACGATCAAAGTGAAGATCATTAGCGACCGCAGGCTGAATTGATACCAGCGGCGGCCACGGAGGTGAGGTCGAATCAGAAAAAGGACCGCCGCCACGGCAACGCTGCCGAAGGCCAAACACGCCGTCCAGACCTTATCGTCGTGGAAGCCAAACCAGTGAAAGCTCGCACACGACAGGATTAAAACCTCGACCGCCAGCAGGCCAAGCAAAATGCGGTCGGGCGTCAGCCGCAACCAACTCAACTTTCGTTTCGGCAGTTCAGCTTCTGGCGGCTCGCTTTGCATCGCCCCATTATCCCCGACCGCGGGCAGCCGGA
>DASZFO010000300.1 GCA_035939775.1 Pirellulales bacterium
ACGACTTCGGATTCGCAAATCTATCAAATCACTCGCGTGTCCCGAAGTGATCGACCACGAATTGGATGCGGCCTATCAGCAGATCGCCCAGGACGATGCGCGCGAGGCCGAAGCGCGGGAATGGGCGGAAGCAACTGTGGGAATCGTCGCCGCTGAATCGCCATGAATTCGGGTTGGCCAACTCCGTCCCGAAGGTACGAGCACTTCCATGGACCTACAAGACCGCTTCCGTGGCTGCCTTCTCGGCCTCGCCTGCGGCGATGCCGTGGGCACCACGGTAGAATTCTGCGCGCGCGGAAAGTTCACGCCCGTTACCGATCTTGTTGGTGGCGGCGTGTTCGGTCTGGAGCCAGGCGAGTGGACCGATGACACCTCGATGGCTCTGTGCCTCGCCACGAGCCTGACCGAGCTGGGCCGTTTCGACCCCGTGGATCAATTGAATCGCTACTGGAAGTGGGTGGACGAAGGCTACTTAAGCAGCAATGGTCGCTGCTTCGACGTGGGTAACACTGTCTACGACGCCCTCGAACGCTTCCGGCAAACGGGCGAACCGTTAAGCGGCTCCGCCGATCCGCGCTCCGCCGGCAACGGCTGCATCATGCGGCTCGCGCCCGTGCCGATGTTCTTCCATCCAAACCACGAGCAAGCCGTTGAGATGTCCGGCGAGAGTTCGCGCACCACCCACGGCGCGCCCGAATGCGTCGAGGCGTGCCGACTCTTGGGCGGAATTCTTAGCCGCACACTTGCGGGAGCGAACAAGGAGGAAGCGCTCCTCCATCACGGCGTTACCGGTCTCTGCTGTGACAAGATTCTGGCTATTTCTCGGGGCGCTTACCGAACAAAATCCGAAAGCGAAATCAAAGGCTCCGGCTATGTCGTCCACAGCCTGGAGGCGGCGCTTTGGTGTTTCTGGCACGCCGACGACTTCCGGGAAGCCGTTTTGCGAGCAGCGAATCTCGGCGACGACGCGGATACGACCGCGGCAGTTTGTGGTCAGATCGCCGGGGCTCACTTCGGCGAGTCGGGAGTGCCCAAGACTTGGTTAGATCGGCTGGTAATGTACAACGAGATCCGCGGGCTCGCCGATTGCCTCCAACAAAAAGGGAAAACCAACTTGGCCACCTGCCAAGACTGATCGTCAAGCGGCGACCGGTGCCCGCGCAACAAATCCCTGACGACGTCTGGCGAATAACCTCATAACACCGGAGTCCTCCGTCGCGTCTTTATCAGGAGGCACACTATGCGTGTTCGGCCAACCGTCCCAATCGTGTTAGTTGTGTGCTTCTTAACGACCCCCGTCACGGGGTGCAAACCTCGCCCGGCGGAAATCGTTACGACGGAGGAGCCCGCGGCGGCAAGCAATGCAGCCGACGAGGCTTACCGCCTTGAAGAAGTGTCTTTTCGTGCCGGCGACAATCTCTTGGCCGGCGCCCTTTACCTGCCCCCAACTCCCGGCCCGCATCCCGCAATTGCCATGGTCCTCGGCTCCGGCCCAAGGGATCGCAACTACGGCGGCGCGGGTCCCGCTCTGGGCCGGCACTTCGCGCAACACGGCTACGCCTGGCTCGCCTGGGACAAACCCGGCGTCGGCGAATCGAAGGGTGATTTCAACCTGCAAACCTTTCGCGACCGTGCCGAGGAAGCCCTCGCCGCGATCGCCTATCTTCGCGGCCGCGCCGACATTCGCCCGGATCAAATTGGCCTGTGGGGCCATAGCCAGGGCGGGATGGTCGTGCCGTTGGCGGCGTCGTTTTCCGATCACGTTGCCT
>DASZFO010000301.1 GCA_035939775.1 Pirellulales bacterium
TGCGGCTCGTCGTAATCGCTTGTTGCTGCACCACTGCGGCGACCAGTCTGGCCGCTCCGCAGGTGGAAATGGTGCTCCTGGCCGAGCAGAGTCCCGCAACGTCGACGAGCGGCCGGAAATGGGGCGATCTGTTGACTGCGCTCGGCGTCGGGAATTTGCAAATCCGCTCGGCGCAGGCCGGTGAGAAGATTGGGATCGAGGTGCGCGGCATTAAGGAAACCCCGATCTATCGCGTGACCGGCAGACTCACTGGGAGCGAGTTAGTCGTTCCCGGCGGCCAATTCACGCTCAGCGACGGTCCGCAGATTGCCAACTGGCTCCGCGAGCTGGGCGAAAACGGCGTCGCCGGCGTGACCGAGAAGAAAGGAGCTTTCGGGCTGCTTGGAAAGCAACTGGCGGCCGTGCGCGACGATCTCGCGCAGCCCATCGGCTTTCAGACCAAGGGGCTGCCGCCCGCTCAAGCCATCGAGAAGATTCGCAGCCAGCTAAAACTCAAGCTCGTGATCGACGAGAGCGTCGAAACGGCAATCGCGGCCGACGACCCGGTGCGGGATGAATTGAGCGGTTTGTCGTGTGGCGTGGCGCTGGCGGCGATCGCCCGGCCGGCCGGGGCCATCCTTCGTCCTAAGAAGCCGAGCGGCGGCGACGTGGAATATGTGCTGGCAAAGGCCGCCGAAGCGAGCGAATCGTGGCCGATCGGCTGGCCGCCCGAGCGGTCGGACGTTAAGGTGCTGCCGCAATTGCTTGATTCGCTTAGCGTCGAAATCAAGGACATTCCCGCGTCGCAAGCGATCGACGCGATTCAAACGCGGATGAAGGCGCCATTTCTGTTTGACCACAATTCCATCGCGACACAGCGGATCAATCTAGCCAAGGCCGTCACGATTCCGCCGGCAAAGAAAGCCTATTACGCGACGGTCCTCCGGCAAGTGCTCTTCCAGGCCGGACTGAAATACGTGCTCCGCGTCGATGAGGCGGGCAAGCCGCTCATCTGGATCACGACGCTCAAGCAATGACGAACGCTATGGCAACTTCGTCGGCTCGTAGGCGTGATTGCGCTTGCGGAGAACGACGGCCTTGACGATCTTGTCGGGCAGGACGCCAGCGGCGGGCTCATCGGGATTGACCCGCTGAATCTTCGCCAACACGTCGAACCCCTCGATCACGCGGCCGAACACCGTGTGCTTGCCGTCGAGATGGGCGGTGGGCACGAAGTTAATGAAGAATTGCGAGCCGTTCGAGTCGGGGGCCGCGCTGTGGGCCATGCTAACCGAGCCGCGGAAATGCTCGCGATGATTTGGCTGGTTGCATTCGTCGGCGATGTGGTAGCCCGGGCCGCCCGTGCCATTTCCGTCAGGATCGCCCCCTTGGGCCATGAAGCCCGAAAGCACGCGATGGAACGTCAGCCCGTCGTAGGTTTTTTTTTCGACGAGGCTAATGAAGTTGGCCACCGTGTTAGGAGCCTCATTCTCGAAGAGTTCGACAACGATGTCTCCCTTCACATTCCCCTTGAAGTCGCCGATCGTGAGCTTTACGCGCGGCAGATCGTCGGCCTTCGCCTCGGCATCGCGAAACTTCTGCTCGCGGGCCCACTTGCCGCGATACTCCTTGATGCTTTCGAGAACTTGCTTCCCTTTCTCGTCGAGCGAGTTGTTGTCGGCCGCCTGCTTGAGGTACTTTTCGGCGTCGTCGTAGTTGCTCAGGAAAAAGGCGGCGGCGCCGGCCATGTTGTAAACTTGCGGCTGCGGATACTTGTGGTCGATCAGGAGTTTCGTCAGTCGAAACGCTTCTTCATAATCGTCGCTGCGCAGCAGCGTGGCGACGACGGAGTACATCATGTCGGCCAGTGTCGTGTCCGAAGGGTTTTCCAAGTAGGCCTTCTCCGCCAGGGCCATCATTTTGGGGCGAAGCCGGTTTCCTTCCTTCAAGAGATCGTTGAACTTCTGCTCCATCGCCGGACGCTCTTGCGGCGTGGCCGACGGATAGCGGTTTTGCAAATCGGTCAATTGCTTCACGACGTCCTTGTATTGGTCGTATGCCTTGTCGAAATCCTGTCGAGCCGTGCTTTCGGCGGCGACGCAGCGAGATCCGCCAGCGCAGGTCAACGACGATGTCGCGACGACGAACGCAATGACCAGCCGTCTCCGAAATTGCATTTTCTGAATCCTTAATCCAAACCGTGGTAGCCATGAAACCGTGGCAGAACGTCTAACAAATCCGGCTGGGAAAGAGGACAGTCCCCGTTTTGCTCCGCGGACTCCGCAAAAGGGGGACAGTCCCCGCCGGATTGGTTAGGCGTTCTAAACCATAGACAGCAGCCAATGAATAATAGACAGTACACAAGGGGTTCGCGTCTACCGCTCCCCGTTCCCGTCAATATCTACAGTCCACAGTCTGCTTCCTTGGCCGCCAAGCGATCCAAATTACGCTCCGCCGGTACTGCTAGCCACGATGACGAAGCGGCCTCGCCGCCGCGAATCGTGGGGGGCGAGTTTCGCGGCCGGAAGCTGATCTATAGCGGTGATCGCCGCGTGCGGCCGATGAAGGACCGGGTGCGCGAAGCGATTTTCAATCTGATCGGCCCAGCCGTTCGCGGCACGCACGCGATCGATCTGTTTGCCGGCACTGGGGCCCTGAGTTTGGAGGCCCTAAGCCGAGGAGCGGTCAGCGCCACTTTCGTCGAACGGCATTTTCCGACGGCGGCCAACATTCGCCAAAACGCGGAAGCGCTCGGCGTGACGGCTCGCTCGACGATCCTGCCGGCGAACGTGCTGCTTTGGTCACGTCGGATGCCGGAATTGCCGAGTATCCCTTGGCTGGTGTTCTGCTCGCCGCCATGGGAATTGTTTGTTAGCGAGCGCGACGCGCTTTTGGCGCTGATGCAAGTGCTGATCGACCGGGCGCCGCCGGGGAGCCAGTTCGTCGTCGAGGCGGACGATAGTTTCGACTTCCGACTTCTTCCGCGCCCCGATGAATGGTTGATTCGTGCTTACCCGCCGGCCATCGTCGGCATTCTGCGGCTCGCAACGGGATAATCTTCCGTGCTTCGCCAGCTTGCCGCGATCGCGCCCGAGCCTTCCGTACTCACTAGCCAATCGACAGTCTATCCGAACGCGACAGTTTTGCCTCCCGCCACAGACGTTTTTCCCAATAAGAGCGGCCGACAAACTCAAACGAAATCGACAAGGCCTTCCCGAACGCGCATATCCGCGCCATTTCTCCCCCGTCCCCTGTATCTCGCCCCTCAATCTCTCTCGGAAATCTGATTCTACTCAGTTGGCCAAATTTTCCGATTGTTACGAGATGGAGACCCAGAAAAGCGGCTCGGCATTTGGGGGTGGCAAGCATGGGATTGAATCGACGGAATCCGATTTGGCCGTATTTGTTAGTGCTGGCTTGCTTGTTCGGGTTGAGCGTCGCTGCTCCTCGTGGCTGGCAAAGGTCCGGTGGCGAAGATCGTTCCAACGATCTGGCAAACCAGCGGCCGCTGCTGAAGATGGAGAACGCGACGACCGCGGAAGTCATCCGTCCGACGTCGATCGTTGAGGTCGGTCCGCCGCTCGATGGCCGGGCCGGCCGAGCCGCCTCCACACTACCGGAGACAAAAGCGCATTTGGAGGAGTCGGCCGAAAAAATCGGCGAACGCTGGCAATTTCCGGTCGCGGCTGAATCGACCGTCGGGCCGGATAATCCGATGTCGTCGGAACAGCGCCAACCGATCGAGTTGGACGGCCAACCAAATCCATTCCCGAACGACTTCCATCTTGATAGCGTGGGGGAAACGGGCGCGGCCTCGCATCCGTCGCACTCGGCGGACATATCTTCCGAATCGCCTACACAGCCGATAGCGATAGCTGCCACTAATGCGACCGCGCCCCCGGCCGCGTCGGCAACTCCGGACACCACTTCATCGCAGTCTGGTCAAGCGATTACCACCGCAAAACCGCAAGCGGAGGTGCCGCAAGCGGTCCCTCAGACCGAAGAGGAGCCACAGAGCCCACCCGTCGAACAATACGCGCCCGAACATCAGCCAGAACCGCCAGTGGCGACGGCGCCGGAGCAACAACCGGTTCCCGCGACTCCGCCCAAGTTATCAGGATGGCCACTGCCGGAAAACCTGCTCGCCCGGCTGAGAGTTTTCCGCCAGTATGAGTCAGGCCGTGATTGGGCCGACCGAGTGCAAGCGGAAATCGAGCAGTTGGACCAACTTGGCCCAGAAGAGTGTGATCCGGCACCTAAGGTTTTCGAGCGTCTGCGCCGGCTTGTGAAGGAGGCGGAATCGCTTGTCCCGAATCTGCCCAATTCCACGGCGACGGCTGACCTGCGGCGGCTACAGTATGCGATCGTGAGGCGGGTCGACATCTGGGAGCAGGTTTGCACGATTCGTCGGCGTACGGCGTCCAGTGTCGTAGCTGAAGGAACCGAAGGATTGCTCGCGGCGATGGAACGCTATGAAACCGACGGCCTGACGAGCGATGCGCATCATCTCGCCGAGATTCGTCGTGAGCTAGAAGCCTCTCCCGAACCGGACGAACTGGAACTCGCTCGCCGCTTGAACGTGCACTACCGCAATGCCAACTTGCGGATTGCCGTGACCGCGACCCTGGTGGATCGGCTGCTTCCGGATCCGAAGCCATCGAACGATCAGGTGAATGAGACGATCCTCGGCAATCCGGTCCGCGGCGGCAGCACGACCTCAACCAAACTCTCGGTCCGCTTGGTTCCCGATCCGCGGAATTGGCGATTTGATCTCGTCGCGGCCGGAACCGTCGGCTCGCAAACCCGCACCACGCACGGCCCGGTCACGTTCGTCAACAGCGGCGATGCTACCTATCAGGTGCGGAAGAGGGTGGTTATTGACACTGACGGGGTGAGAATGACTTCGGCGATCGCCGAGGTCGATAACTCGTCGGAACTTGAAGGACTATACACGAGCTTCGATTCGATTCCGATCATTCGCTCGCTCGTGCGCAACTACGCGATGTCGCAGGAGGAACAAAGCCGCGACGAGGCGGATCGCGAGGCCAAGGAGAAGATCGCGGCCAAGGCGATGCGACGCGTTGATGCCGAGGCCGACCCGAAGTTGGCCGCCGCTCAAGACAAATTCAACCGCGATTGGCTCGAACCGCTTCGCAAGCTTTCGCTCGATCCAGCCGCTCCGGCCATGGAAACAACAGACTCGCGACTCGTGCTCCGCAGCCGGCTGGCTGGCGGCGACCAATTGGGAGCGAATACGCCGCGCCCCGAAGCGCCCTCCGGGAGCCTGGCGAGCGCGCAGGTCCACGAATCGACGATCAACAACCTGCTCGACCACCTCGATTTGACTGGCCGAACCTTCACTCTGCCCGAGTTGCACAAATGGTTGGCCGAAAAGCTTGGCCGGGGCGAAACGAAGGACCCTCAAGACCTGCCTGAGGGCGTGCATTTGACGTTCGCAAAGAACGATCCGATTCGAGTCCGCTGCGATGGGAATCACCTCGAACTGATCCTCAACATCGGCGAAATCCGTGACGGCCGCCGGCACTGGCACGATTTTGAAGTCCGCGCAGCCTATCGGCCGGTCGCGCGCGGCCTCGCAGCGCAATTCGAGCGCGAGGGCACGATCGAACTCGGGGGGCAATACAAAGGAAAGCCCGAGATCGCCCTGCGTGGGATCTTCAGCAAAGTCCTCTCGCGCGAGCGCAAACTTAACTTGCTTCCTCCCGCCCTGGCTGTCGATCCGCGCTTGGCGGGCCTCGAAGTCACTCAGTTCGTCGTCGAGGGGGGCTGGATCGGAACGGCGATCGGGCCAGCTCGCTCGGTCGCGCATCAGCCGACAACGACGAAGCGCTGAGATTCACCGGTTGTGGAAATTCAACATCGCCACAACCCTTTGAGTGCGATGACTACCTCTTCTTTTCGATCTCGTCGCGGAGCAGCGTCAGTGCTCGATCCAAAATGGGATCATTCTTCACCAGCTCGGACGCCGTCGCCTCCACCTTCTCGTCGGGCGTGATGCCGCGCCCTTCGATCGACGTGCCATCGAGCAACATGTCATTCCAGCTTGGAATGAATGCCCTGATTCCGTCTCCCAGGTCGTGCCGTTTCGGATTGCCAGAACTCCCGTAGGACTGAGCGCCGACTAAGCGGCAGCACGGCACTTGCTTCATCATCAGCAAGAACGATTCACATGAACTCATGTTGGCCGGTCCCATGAGGATGGCCACTTTGCCCGGATACTTGGTGCGGTCGCGGCTCGGCTCGACGACCCGCTCGTAGGGGCCGAGTGTTTTTCCAGCCTGGCGAGTCATGTCTTTCGCATAGGCAGCGGGAGCATTGATGAAACAGCCGGCGAATTCACGTGCCAAAGATTCATCGCCGCCGGAATTTGGCCTAACATCGACGACCATCGCCTTGGCATCCGCCGCGTCACGCAGCGCGTCGAACGCCGCCTTGTAGGCCAGTTCATCGTCCTTCTCCCAGGAAGCGATCATGATGTATGCGATCCCGTCGTCAAATCGTCCGCTCAGAACACTCGCACTGAGCTGCTTCAGTTCCGGCACTTGCTTCTGAAGAGTTTTGAAATTGAAGTTCCCGTCTAATCGGCGACGGGTCGTCGGAATCTCGCTCGACTTGTATTGCAGCCAGAGGTGGAGATCCTTCGCCGGTGCAAGCATCTCGGCCGCGACCGCACAAAACCGGCGCGCCGATGCCGCGGATTCCAGCTTGGCGGCATAGTCCATGAACTGTTTGTCCCAGTCCACCTTCAATCGGTCGCGATAAGAATAGTCGTCGTCGATCGCTCGCCGAAGCGCGGCAATCGCATGCCGGTTCTGCTCGCTGGTCCGCTGGGGAGCCTTCGTAGTGAACTGAATTGGATAAGGGACTGCCGCCTCGCCATGCAGGTTGCGGAAGTTCTGAAACGATTGGTTGTTGATGCTCAACCAATACTCGTGGTCAGCCACCAGCTTTACCGGCAGCACGTACGTGCGATCGTTCTCCCATTTGGGTTCGCCCGAAATCTCGGGAAAGCTGTCTCCGCCACCGACTGGTGAGGCGCCCTTGCCCATCGGTTGGTCGAAAACCACGCGGATCTCGACGACCTGCTGCGGATCGACATCTTGATCGCCGTTGTCCGGTGTGGCTTTGACCAGTTTCGGCGCCGCGCCCCAAGCGGTGGCCCCGACTAGCGCCGATACAGTCATGGCGAAGTAGATCGCGGCCCGACGCGGACGCGAGAATCGAATCGACACGGGGCCCCCTATTTCTCGAAGCGCCCGCGATATTGATCGGCGGGGTACTTGGCCGCGTTCTTGAGCATTTTTGCCCGGACGGCTTCACTTAGATCAATGCCCATCGCGTTGGCAAATGCGAGCAGGTAACACGCCACGTCGGCGAGTTCGTCGGCCACTTCGCAGAGTTTTTCGGGCTGTCGAGAGACCTCCCGCGAATCCTCAACGGAGCCCCATTGGAAGTGCTCCATCAACTCGGCCGCTTCGATGGCGAGCGACATGGCCAGATTCTTCGGGGCGTGGAACACCTGCCACTCCCGCTCGGCGACGAATTCGGCCACCAACCGGCGCAGCTCGGCAACCGTCGTCGCTTCGTCACTCATCGTACAAAAGCAATTGTTGCGGCGGGTGCTTCCGCTCGAGATAGCGATTGCGATAGCCTTCCGCCAGATGGACCATCACCTCGAGCACCAACAGATCGGCACGACTCATCACGTGCCGCGCGCTGCGGTTTCCCAGGCCGTGAATCAATTGCTCGAGCACGTCGAGATGCATCAGCATGGCCTGTTGCGGCGTGACGCCGGCGGTGGCGAGCAGATCCGCGAGCGTGGTCATCTCGACCGTCAGATTGCCCGAGCCCATGATAACGTATGCCCGCAGCAATTCAGTGTAATGAGCGACGAGATTCTCCGGAAGCTGGAGCGTCTCCTCGGGCCGGCGCGATCGCGGCGCCGTCGGATCCCCAGTTGACGGAACGTCGATCCCCGAGCGAACGCCTTGCGAATTCGCGGTGAGCGATTCCAAATCGCTGATGAGCGAGCGCTGCTGGGCCAGCAGGCGGTCTGCCTCTTGATGCTCGTAATGCAGCCGCTGCCGCTCGGCCTGGATCAGCCGCCGGTTGTCGCGAATAAGCTGATGGCGTTCGATGGCACGGGCAGCGGACCAGAGGAGCGTGCGCACGGTCGTCGTATTGACGCATAGATAACCATCCGCCCCCACCTCGAAAGCCAGTGCGGTCAGTTCCTGTTCGCCCGCGCTTCCCAGCACGACAATCGGCTCGTCTCCGCCCCCCCCGCGCAGCCCTTCGGTGAATTCGAGTGCGTCGAGTTCGCCAGGTTCATGGCTAATGAACACCGCGTCGAAGACCTCGTCGCGAAGCCGAGCCATTCCGGCCGCCGAGCCGATCGTCTCTTCCAGCACCACTTCCGACGCGCTGTCCGTCGCAAAGGCCTCGGCCAGCCAGCCGCCGGTGCGGTGATACGTGGTCACGTAGAGCACTCGCATCCGCGGCGGCAATGTGCCCCAAGCGACCGAGGAGGATTGCTTCGGCGTGTCGAACGAGGCCGTGGACATGTGCGTTCCGAGATGAAATCTCACACGCGCCGAGGGTCAAATATGGCGGTCCCTCGGCGTTGTTACCCGATTTCGGGCGGAGCACTGTACCCACCGTTGCCCGCGAGGTCAAGTTCAGCACCTTTTTCGCAAAATACGAATATTGAGACGCGGTCGCACACGCCTGCATTGGCTCTTTTTCTTTCGCCGCGAAGCCGCTATTTCCCAGTCTTGATTTCGGCCGGACGACCCACTGCATTCATGGCCAGGTTGCGGACGCCGAAGCTATGGAAGATTTCCTGGCCGGAGGCGTCCTTGATACTAACGATTACCGATGCCTGACGCTCGTCGAAGTGTGCCGGCACGGACCAGGCGATCCGCCCTCCGTCGGTGATCGTCATTCCGGCGGGACCGCTGTCGAGGTGGAACTTCACTCCGCCTTGCTTACTCTTGACTTGGATCGAATAGTTGTACTCTGCCCCGGGATTGGCAACCGGCGGTGGCAAGGAATCGACGAAGAGATAATCGATTCCCGATTTGTTCAATTCGTCGGCGATGCGGAGTCGCCGCAACTGCAACGCGTCTCGCGATTGAGCGACAGTCACCAGCAAGTTCGCGGCCGGAAAGAAGTGCAGTCGCTTCTCATACGACAACGCGCCGTCATTCCGGCCGTTCGCCGACCAAGGAGTAACGCCAAAACTGTCGTCGGTTTGAATATTGAACAGCAATTTGTAGTCGGCGGTGGTGTAGACGGAGATCAACGACGGTTTCGGTCGCTGATTGCGCGGAGAATAATTGTCGCTCCGCGGAATGGAGATGAAATACGCGGGATGGTAGCTCGGTAGGCAAATCGAATTGCGGGCCGAATCCTCGCTGACCGATTTCAGGTCGCCGTCGAGCACACCACTCGCGGTGAACAGCAGCGATCCATCAAAGCTCGGCAATAAGATCCCTGCACTATCGTGCTTATACCGTCCGGTCGCGGTCTTGCCGACCAGATTCATCATACGGACACCCATCGGCGAAATACCCGGTTGCCACGCGGCGAATGACGAGCCGTCGCCGCCTGCTCGGACCGCCAACGGATACTGCGGATGCGGTACCCAGTTGGTGCCGAGCGCGCCGAGCGTGATGTCCGCGGGCTTCAAGGTTTCGGGATCCATAAACTTGGGTCCGGCGCGTTCCATCACTAGCAGGGGCCCCGTCGAGGCCCAACCCATCGCCAGGTCGTCCACTTGACTGCCGGCCGGCATTAGGACCGCAAGATCCTTTTCCATCGATCGCAAGCTCCAGCGCTGAATCTGTCCCAGATCGGGAGAGACAACGACGAGCCTGACAGCGCCGGCCGCATAGCGGACATTGTCGCCCGGCAGCGGCAAATACTTCACTATCTTGGCCTCATTAACGTCGAAGACGGCGATTTTCTGAAGCTTCTTCAATAGCAAGAAGAGGAAACGGCCGCCGCCGCCGGGAACTACGTCGTCGATCACCGAAGGCAATTTGACGACGACTTTTTCCCCGGCGTCATCCGCCAATCCGGCCGACGCAATCGTTCCCATGCAAATCAACGCTGCGCACGACGCCGGCAAAATTCTCATGGTTTTACCAATGCCCGATTAGAGAAAGGGCGGGCGCGAAAACCACGCCAATGCCACTTGAGGATGAGACGCCAGTGACCCCAACTCATTTTATAGCGTCACCCGGTGTGACACTTCAAGACACTTCCGGACATCGAACAGGTTATCCATTGTCGCTCATTCGGAGCTTGTGCTAAAGCCTTGTCCGTGAGCCGGTTGCAGGCTTTTAATCGGCTCGGACTGCCCAGGATTGTGACGCCTCGACCGTTTCCGGCCACTCACTCCAAGGTGCGGCATTGCGCGCCGCCGCAGCAGCAGTGGACTATCCATCCGGCCAACTTGCGACATAAAATGCAAATCTCAACATTTCCTCGTGGACCGGCCACCCTCTTCCGACGACTCTATGACTTTCGAGCCGCCGAATATTGGGAGCGGGGAGTCGTGCCTCACATGACTGCGGCTCTGTTGGCCGTGTTGGCCAAACTGATTAGCGGCGCGAGCGTGCGCTGGATCGATTGCCAGCCGGATACCTGCCAGCGCGTCTATTTCGCCAACCACACCAGCCATTTGGACGCCCTGGTGGTTTGGGCCGCGCTGCCGCACGAAGTTCGCAGCGTGACGCGCCCCGTCGCCGCCAAGGATTATTGGGCCCAGGGGCGGCTGCGAAAATATCTGGCCACGCGCGTGTTCAATGCCCTCCTGATCGACCGCAAGGAGATCAAGGTGCATCAAAGCCCGGTGGACCTGATGATCCGCGAGATCGGCGATCGGAAATCGCTCATCGTGTTTCCCGAGGGGGGGCGAAGCCTCGACGGAAGCATCAGCGAGTTCAAAAGCGGGCTATACTATCTGGGCAAGAAGCGTCCCGATTTGGAGTTAGTCCCGGTGCACATCGACAATTTGAACCGAGTCTTGCCGCGCGGCGAATTCCTGCCGGTGCCGCTGTTGAGCTGCATCAGCTTCGGCCCGCCGATGTGGCTCGAAGCCGGAGAGCCCAAGGCCGACTTCCTTTCTCGCGCCCGCGAAGCAGTTCGCCGTCTGAAAGAGGTTTGATCCGCTCGCCATGGCCGACTGGAAGACACTGTCGTTGGTCGGCGGCGTGCTCGCGCTTTTGGCTGCCGCCACTGGCGCGGGGCAGTTTCTCAAGCTCTATCCCGAAACCGGCCTGAATCCGGCCGCCGTGCGCAGCTTCAATTTGCGATTGCGCGCCTGGTGGCTGATGTGCTCCGTCCTGGCGGCCGCCCTTATGATCGGCCCGACGGCGACCGTCGTGCTGTTCGGGCTGTTGTCGTTTTGGGCGTTGCGCGAGTTTATCACGCTCACGCCGACGCGGCTGGGAGACCATCGCGCGCTGTTCTGGGTGTTCTTCCTTTTCACGCCGCTGCAATACGTGCTGATCGGCATGATGCGGACCGCTCCGAATGAACTTTACAACGTGCTGATCCCCGTCTATGCGTTTTTGTTCATCCTGGCCCGAGTCGCCATGTCGGGAGACTACAAGCGATTTCTGGAGCGGACGGCGAAAATTCAAGCTGGACTGTTGATTTGCGTCTACTGCTTGAGCTTCGCGCCGGCGCTGCTGTACTTGAATCTGCCGAACCGCGGATCGGAAGGGGCCAATTTCCGGCTCCTCTTTTTCTTCATCCTGATGGTGCAGTTCAGCGATGCGCTACAATTCTTGTGGAGCAAGCTGGTAGGCCGAACGGTGATCGCCCCGACCGTCAGCCCCAGTAAGACCTGGGAGGGGTTTCTCGGTGGCACCGCCAGCGCCACTTTGCTCGGAGCTGCGCTCTGGTGGGCCACGCCATTCGAACCCTGGGGCGCCGCGGGAATGTCGCTCTTAACGAGCATCATGGGATTTGCGGGCGGGATGACGATGTCGGCGATCAAACGCGATCGGGGCGTGAAGGACTATGGCACGCTGGTCGAGGGGCACGGAGGCGTGCTGGATCGGATCGATTCGATCTGCTTCGCCGCGCCGGTGTTTTTCCACGTCACGCGGTTCTATTTCCCGTGAGCTTCTTGGGCCAATACTCCGAGCACGATCTTGCGGAGCTTGGGCTCGGCCGCGGCGGCGGTAGCCAAAATCTCGGCGACTGAGACCTCCGTCAGAGCGTCGGCCAGGCACATGTCGGTCACGACCGACAGCCCCAGCACGCGCATCCCGCCGTGGATCGCCACCAAAACCTCCGGCACCGTGGACATTCCCACTACGTCGGCCCCAATCTGACGCAGGAACCGATACTCGGCTCGAGTCTCAAGATTAGGTCCGGTCACGGCGACGTACACGCCGCGATGAGCGACGAAATCTGCTCGCCGCGCGATCTCCAGCGATCGTTCGATCAAATGCGCGTCATAAGGGGCTGACATATCCGGAAACCGCGGTCCAAGCCGATCGTCGTTGACCCCGATCAGCGGATTTCCCCCCATGAGATTGATATGGTCTTCCATGACCATGATGTCTCCTTTGCGATACTGCGGATTCATTCCGCCGCACGCATTCGAGGCGATCAGGAGCCGCGCGCCGAGGGCCTTCATCACGCGCACGGGAAAAGTGAGCTGCTGATAGGAATAACCCTCGTAGGCATGGAACCGGCCTTCCATCGCCACGACCGGCAACCCTTGCAGACGCCCGCAAACGAGAAACCCGGCATGCCCGATCGCCGTGCTCCGCGGGAAATGCGGGATTTCGCCGTATTCGAGCCGGACCTCGGTTTCGATCTCTTCGGACAAAGCGCCCAGCCCCGTTCCGAGGATGATTCCGGCGTGCGCTGGAGAATCCCAATGTCGGCGAACTACTTCGACCGCCTCGGCGATCTGGGAAGCGAGCTTCTGCATGCCGCTCAACTCTCAATCCCGTGCTGCCGCAACAGTTCCTGATACGCCGGGAGCTT
Source organism: Pirellulales bacterium (assembly GCA_035939775.1). Lineage (NCBI taxonomy): Bacteria > Pseudomonadati > Planctomycetota > Planctomycetia > Pirellulales > Pirellulales bacterium. The sequence goes on from DASZFO010000301.1 coordinate 13,015, forward strand.
TCGCAAGCTGTCCAGATCGGGATCGACTTCCAGATGCCCGAAGTCGTCGTAGCCGTATTCGATCGCCCGACCGAGTTCTTCGATCGCCTGGCGGGGCACCCCTTGCATCGCCAGGCTGCAAGCCAGATTGTAGCGGGCGACGCAATCGTGCGGCACCAAGGTTACCAGCCGCCGATCGATCTCGAGCGAGCGGGCATATTGCCCCTTGCGGGCCAGCAACTCGCCAAGCGACCGCAAGACAATGACATAGTTCGGATGTCGGGCGAGAATCCGCTCGTAAAAATCCACCTCGAATTCCACCTGTCCCAGGTCGCCGAACCATCGCGGCGAGACTTGGCTGCGACGAGCGGGTTTGGGATGGACCGGAGTTTCATCGGAAGCGGACATGTCGCGGCTCGATTGATTGAGGCCCGGCGGGGCTGACTGCTTGCAGATCGACCTACAAAGATTGGGGCAGCGGAACGTATCCAAGTCCCGCGATCCGCCCCTTGATTATATCCACTGTCGTCTTAAACGTCGTCCTCGAATTCCTCCCCCAATTCGGCATCGTCAGAATCTTCCCCGTCCTTGGGCTCTTTTTTGTCATCGTCACCATCCTCGTTCGATTCGGATAGCTCGTCGACATCCTCCTCGAAGTCGTCGTCGAAGTCGTCGTCGAAGTCATCCTCGTCGAAATCGTCTTCCTCTTCGTCGTCGTCGCCGAATTCTTCCTCGTCGCCAAACTCGGATTCCTCTTCGAGTTCCTCTTCTTCCTCCTCATCACCGACGGCCACGATCGAATCCGCCCAACCGCAAGACCGATCGGCCTCGTCGCGTTCGCGGCGCCCCAAGACGCTTAACTCCATTGGCATGGCAGATTTCCCAAATTCCCCAGGCAATATGTTCCCAACGCCAATTCGTAGTCAACCCCAAGGGGTTTGTCAAGTTAGGACTCGACCGGGGCGGGACTCAGCGAATGGTCAGTGCGGAAGGATGACCCCATATTAACCTAACTCTCACGCAATCAAAACGCCGGGCTAAGCGACTCGACTGGCGGCTCTTTTCCGCGTTGACTATACAAAAGTGCTGCGGCGGACCAGCAGCGACACTCGTTGCTAGGCCTGACCCACGATGCAAGGTGAATCGCCATGTACGACGCCATCGTAATCTCCGATTTGCACTTGGGAAGCGAGATCAGCCAGGCAAAGCAATTGGTCAGCTTTCTCGAAATGATCAAGGAAGAGATCGTCGTCACCCGCGAGCTGATTCTCAACGGCGACGTTTTCGATTCCTGGGACTTTCGCCGCTTGAAGAAGAACCATTGGAAGGTGCTATCGATCATCCGCTCGCTTTCCGATCACGTGAAGATCGTCTGGACCAGCGGCAATCATGATTATCCCGAAGACGCCGCGACCGTGGCCCAACTCATCGGCGCCGAAGTCCTCGATCGCTACATCCTCGAATCAGGGGGCAAGAAAATCCTCATTTTCCACGGCCATGTTTTCGATCGCTTTATCGCCGACCACCCGATCATCACGCACGTCGTCGATTTCTTCTACGGCATCCTCCACAGAATCGACAAATCGTTCCGGCTCAGCAAATGGGCCAAGCACCGCAGCAAGACGTTCTTGCGCTGCTCGGAGAAGATCGAGCGCGAGGCGACACAGCTCGCGCTCAAGCTCGGTTGCGACATTGCCCTCTGTGGCCATACGCACCTCGAACGGGCCAGCACCGAGGGCGAGGTCCAGTATTACAACAGCGGCTCCTGGTGCGAGCAGCCATGCGTTTACCTTACTGTGCTCGATGGCCAGGTCGAGATTCAGCACTACAGCCCGGAGCCGAGCTTGCTCGAGGTCGAAGTTGCGTGAGTTTGCGTTAGCTTCCGCCCGCCAATTCGAGTGCCCTGCGGGCGACGTCGAAGGCGGCGCGTGGCCGGCCGAGGCGGCGCGCGTTTGCCTTGAGGGTCGCCAGCCGCCGCGGTTCGTTCAAGAGCGACGTGAGCTTGAAGGGCACCGTGGAAAGATTGTTCAGCTTGATCCCCGCCCCGTTTTCCAGCAGAAAATCGCTGTTGCGGCTTTCCTGGCCGGGGATCGGGTTGATGATCGCCATCGCGGCGCCGCTGGCCAACACCTCGGAGGTGGTCAGCCCGCCCGGCTTCGAGACGACCACGTCGGCCGCGGCCATGAGTTCGTCGATTTCGGTCGTGAAGCCGAGCACGTGCGCCGTATGCCGGCTGGGGGCCTCGATCTTCTCCAACTCGGATTTCAGTTTCGCGTTTCGCCCGCTGACGACTACGATATCGAGCGGCACTTCAACGTCGAGGATCGCGCGGTAGATTCTTTCGATCGGTCCCACTCCGAATCCGCCCGATAGCTGGAGCACGATCGGGCGGTCGCCGCGGAGGCCGTGCCGCTTCAAACACTGCTCGCGCGGCTTCGGCTTGTTGAAGGTCGGATGAATCGGAATGCCAGTGATCGAGATGGACGACTCCGGAACGCCCCAGGAGTGCAAGTGCAGGGCGGCCTCTTTCGTCGCCGTGAAATACTGCTCGCACGGCTCGTTAACCCACAGCCGATGCGTCTCGAAATCGGTCACGGTCGTCAATTGCGGCGTCTTGAACTTCTTCTTTCGTTTCAGTCCGGCGATAATCTCGGCGGGGAGAAAGTGCGTGTTGACGACGACGTCCCACGGTTCCTTCTTGAGAAACTTAAGGAAGCGACCTAGGTGCATCCGCTGCACCAACCGCCGCAACGTATCCGATTTTTGGTTGGGCGAGGGCTTGCGGTCCAATAGATCGTAGAAATAACCGAGCACGTGCGGCAGCTTGTTGGCCAGATCCAGATAGGCCTGACCGTAGACGCGGCGGAAGACGGCGTTGGTGAGCTTGAGCACGTCGACGTTCTCGACCGTCGCCAGGGGATCAAGTTCCTTAACCGCCAGCTCGATCGCCTCCGCCGCCCGCAGATGCCCCGCCCCGACCGATGCCGAGAGAATGAGAACGCGGCGGGACATGGGGCATTTTGGATTTTCGATTTTGGATTTTCGACTGAATCGAAAGACGAAAATCGCGTCAGCCCGCTGGGAACCGCGCTTCGTAGTTTAGTCCGTCGATGAAGTTCTTGGCAGTGGCGATGTCCGACGATTTGTATCTGGCGGCATTCTTCGTCATCGCGGCGACGATGTCGTCATGAGCTTGCTGGACTTGCGCGTATTGATCGTAATTGAACGTTCCTTGAGTCGCACGGGCCGCAAAGAGTTTGTCAAGTTGATCGCATGACTCCTGATAGGGCGTATCGCGGAGCAGGATCGGCCACATGATCTTTCCGGTCACGGGGTCAAGCTGCGACGTATTCGGCCGGGTGGGAGCGAGTTCCTTGGCCCAGCGATAGGCTTCCTCTTGCGTCATGGGCGGTGTCTTGTTGGCCTCGGTCCACCTCTTGTTGATGTCGCGCATCTGGAAATACGTCTGAGTGGCCTTGAGCCGATTGTCGATCTCTTTCGAGCGAGCGTTCGCGTAGTTCCCGGCGGCGACCGAGTCGTTCAATTCGGCTTCACCCTGGGCGCGCACCACGTCAGCATAGCCGTGAGCATAGCTCCCCCCGACGGTGGAAGCCCCTCCGCCCCAGCCGCCATTGACATAGTATTGGCCATAGAGTGTGGAGGTGGTCAATATCAGCAAAACCGGCAACCAAGATTTGATCTTCATGGGATTCACCAGCGAGAACGGTTTGTCGATTGAAGTGGCAAGCTGCGGTTGAAAGCCGGACGATCGCCGTCGCTCCAATCGTGGACTTCCGCACGTTCTCCTTACTATAATGGATGCACCCCGACAAGCAAGCGTTTTTCACCTTTAGCGGAGCCAACCATGCACCTGCGATCTCGTTGCTCATTCCTAATCGTGGCCGCGGTTCTCGCCATCCCGACGGTTGCCAAGGCGGGATCGTCGGCGTGGCAGACGGATGTCAACAAGCTCTCCTCAAAGGACGCGACCGAGCGTGCACAAGCTGCTGACGATTTGGCCAAGTTGGCTAATTCTCACGACGCCGAGTCGATCGTCGCGGCTCTATTGGCCCCGCTAACGACCGGCGACGCGCCGACGCGCTACGAAACCGCCAGGCTGCTGGCCGAGTTCGAAAAACGTGCCGGCGCGGCCGTCCCAGCGCTCGTCGGTCTGCTGAAGAGCGACCAGGACGACCTAGTCCGCGCTGCCGCTGCGAGGTCGCTCGGTTATATCGCTGAACCGGCCGGCGACACGGTCGCCGCGCTGGCCGACGCGATCGTCGACAAGGACGCACGAGTGCGTCGCAGCGCCGTGAGGGCGCTGGTGCATCTCCATCCCGATCCGAAGATTAGCTGGCCGCTGTACGTGAAGGTGCTTGAGGACGCCGATCCCGGTTTGGCGGCAACAGCGATTGCAACCGCCGCAGAGTTGGGTGACAAGATCGTTCCGCGCGCGACCGCCGCGTTGGCGATCCCCAAGGCCCGATATTGGGCCCTGTTGCTATTGGAAGAAGTAGGCCCGGCAGCGAAGGGCGCGGTTCCCGAGATCGCCAAGTTGCTTTCCGACGAACAGGTCGAAGTGCGGATGCACGCCGCGTTGACGCTCGGCGCGATCGGCGCGGATGCAAGGGACGCCGTCCCCGGTCTGATCAAGGCCCTCGACGATAAAGAGCGGGCCGTGCGCTTCACGGCTGCTTATGCCCTCGGCAAGATCGGCGCGAAGGAGGCAACCGCGGCGCTGGAAAAGCAGATGTCGGGCGATGGGCCGCAGTTCCTCAAAGCCGTTTGCGCTTGGGCGCTCGTCGAGTCCAACCCGGACGATCAGCAACTAGCCGACACGGCCATCAAGCTGCTCGGTGATTCGCTGGCGAGCAAAGAGCTGCGCGTTCGCCGCGGCGCGTCGAGAACGCTCGGCGAATTCAAGGCCGCTCCGGAGAAAGCGGCTCCCTTGTTAATCGCAGCGATGGCCGATCCCGATCCGCAAGTGGTGGAAAACGTGTCGCAGGCGCTGGCCAAGTACGGCGCCAGGCACGTGCCGGAGATTGCCGCGGCGCTGGCCGACAAGGACCGTCGGGAGTGCGCCGTGCAGACGTTGGGGCGAATCGGCCCGGAAGCCAAGGCCGCCGTGCCCCAGTTGACTGCCGCGGCAAACGATTCAGTCGCCGGCTTTCGCCGCGAGGCCCTCTTCGCCTTGGCTAGGATCGGCCCGGCCGCGGCCGCCTCTCTCCCCACCGTCGAAACGCGGTTGAACGACGAAACGCCCGAGGTCCAATACGCCGCGATCTACGCGCTCGGGAAGATCGGGCCGGCCGATAAGAGCGCCCTCCCGATGTTGCGGAAGAATCTTGCCGGCGACGATCCGTTTCTCAAAATGGCCAGCGTGTGGGCCTTGCTGAAGATCGAAGGCAACGACGCCACTCTGGTGAAGACCGCGTTGCCCATCCTGACCGGCTTGCTCAAGGACGAGCACGAGTTGCGCCGCATCGAGGCCGCCCATTCTCTCGGCGAGATCGGCCCCGCGGCCTCTCCGGCCCTGCCGCTGCTCAAGGAACTGGCCGAATCCGACACCGCGGCAGTCCGCAAAGCGGCCGCCGAGGCGGTCAATAAGATCAGCGGCGCGGCGAAATAGCGCGATTGCGCTCCGCCCGAATCGTTCAACCCGGAGCCGTCGGCGATGGCAAAGGCGCGGACGTTCAAACCGTCGCCGATGGCTCCGGGTTAAATGATCGCCGGCAAATCTCTCCCTCCAGATTTTTTTGCAAGTCGCTTGACTTGCTTGCGGACATTCGCTACTATAAAACCAAATCTGGATAACCAAACCAAATGACACTCGCTGGACCGATCCTGTTTTTCAAGAGGAGGCACAAACGATGGCACGGCCGCCGGCTAAAGAATTGACTGAGCGCGAGCTGGAAGTGATGCACGTGTTCTGGAAGCTGGACGAAACGACCGCCGCGGAAGCACGCGACGAATTGGCTCGCGGCGGGCTGGATCGCGCTTACACGACCGTGGCAACGCTGATCCGGATTCTGCTCGACAAGGGCTTTCTCGCTCAGCTACCGGGCGACCGGCCGTTTCGCTATCGCCCCGCCCGATCGTACGAAGACGTCTCGAGGCGGCTGCTGGGCGACTTGGTCGACCGGGTCTTCTCCGGCTCGCGCGAGCAATTGCTGCTGCGGCTTTTGGAACAAAAGAAACTCACTGCCAAGGAGCGCGCCGCGCTCGAGACCGTTCTGAAGGAGAACCAACGATGAACGCGCTGGGAACCGGTTTGGTATGGTGCGGCGTGCAGGTTTCGTTGCTGGTATTGGCCGGGGGCGTGGTTTATGCCGTGATGCGGCGGCGCGGTCCGGCGGTTGGCTCGCTGGCCGCGCTCGCGCTGTTGGTGATTGCGATGGGCTTGCCGGTTCTCGCCCTCTCTCCTTGGCCGAGCTGGTGGCGGCTGAGCGGCGTTTCGACGACCGACGCCGCCGCCGACCGCTCGGCGGTCGCCGACGACAATCCGGTCGCCGCGTCCGGAACTGCATCGAAGGAGTCGAAGCCAAGTGACAGAGGAGGGGGTGTATCGCACAACTCCGCTGCCGCATCGCAATCCGCCGACGATGCCGCGACCTTCGCGCGCAACTTATGGACGGCGTTTTGGGACGGTCTGGGCAACAACGCTCGCGCGCATTCGAGCCCGGCATGGCGCTGGCCAAGCATGGCCGCCTGGATATTGCTGGCCGGCATGGCGCTCGGGCTGGCGCGTTTGGCGCTGGGGCTGTCGGCGGTCGGGCGGTGTCGCAAGCGTACTCGGCCCGTGACCGATGCGGCGCTCACGGCGATCTTGGACGAAACTCGCACGCGTCTCGGCTGCTCGCGCCGCATCGAGCTGCGCGAAGCGGACGAGATCGGCTCACCGGCGACGGTCGGCTGGCGAAGTCCGTTGATTCTGTTGCCGCCCGAGTGGCGCGACTGGACCGATGCCGAGCGGCGGGTCGTGCTGGCGCACGAAGTGGCCCACGTGAGTCGCGGCGATTTTGCTGGCTGGCTCGTCGCGCAGTTCAGCGTGGCGCTGCACTTTTACAATCCGCTAGTGCATTGGCTCGCCGGCCGATTGCGGATCGAGCAGGAATTGGCCGCCGATGCGGGCGGAGCGCTGGCGGCCGGGGGCAGCGGCACGTATCTGGCGACATTGGCCGGCATGGCGTTGCGTGAAGACGACCAAACCAAAAACCGGGCGGCCTGGGCGGCGCGGCCGTTCCTCCCGGCCCGCGGAACACTTTTAAGGAGAATCGAAATGCTTCGCGACAAGAGACAACCTCAACAGTTCACGTTTTCGGCGCCCAAACGAATCGCCTTGTGGTCGGTCCTGGCAGTGCTCGGCCTGTTCATCGCCGGTCTGCGCGGCCCCGGCGGCCCAGCCTTAGCGATCGCCGAAGCGGCGCCGCCCGGCACGGCGGACGCTCAATCGATCGACCTCGCTTACGTGCCCGCCGACGCGGAACTGGTCGTGGCAGTTCGACCGGGCGATCTGATGAAGTCCGATGCGGGCAAACTGATCGCGAAAGCGGCCAGCTCCGAACCGGTCCAGCTCGAGCAAGCCTTGGGAATGCCGCTTTCGGAATTGGATTACGTCAAATTCATCGCGACCGAGCCCCTTCCAGGTTCTGGAATGCCGCGAATCGTCGTTCGCGCCTTGAAGTCTCACGACTGGAACAAATATGCCGCCACGATCGTGCCCGATCCGGTCGCGGTCGAGTCGACAATAGCCGACTTGGCTGGAAAGAAGTTCTTCAAATCCGGAAAAGCGAAGGAACTGCATTCCTATGGCGCTGGTCCCAACCATAGCCAAACGCCGTGCTATTTCCTACCGGACGATCGGACCGTGATCTTCGCGCCCGAGTGGGACATGCCGCTCATCATCGCCGAGACGATCAAGCCCGAGCCGGCGCCCAAATGGGCCAAGACTTGGGAGCGAACGGCAACCGGGAATTTGGCGGTGATGCTCAATGTGGAAAAGCTGCGAAAGCAGATCGAACCTGATCTGAAGCAAGGATCGGGCGGCCCCGCCGCGGCAATCGTCGCCATGATCGGTCCGCTGTGGCAAGATTCCGAGCGTCTATTCGTCGGCACCGACATGAGCGACAAGAAGCTCGGCCTCTTGGCGCTGGCCGAATGTCCGTCGGAGGAAGCTGCCAGCCGAGTTGAAAAGACCAGCCAAGCTCTATTGACGATGGCGCTCAATGGATTGGACGCGGCCCGCAAGATTGAGCCGGGCGGTCCCGCGGACGCCGTCGCCATCAAGAACATTTTAGTGGGCGCCGCCGAGGAATTGTTGAAACAAGCGCAGGTGACGCACGAGGGGAGCACGGTCGTGCTCAAATCGGAAGGCACCGGGGCAACGCTATTGGCCGCGGCCAGTGTCGCGCTGCCGGCGATCCAGAAAGCGCGCGATGCCGCCGGCCGAGTGCAAAGCATGAACAACCTGAAGCAGCTCGCGTTGTCGATGTTTGTCTACATGGATCAGCATCAGACATTTCCGGCAAGTGCGATTTATTCCAAGGACGGCAAGCCGCTCTTGAGTTGGCGGGTGAGCGTTTTGCCATATATTGAACAGGATGCTCTCTACAAGCAATTCCACCTCGACGAGCCGTGGGACAGCCCGAACAACAAGCCGCTGATCGCCCAGATGCCCGTCGTGTTCAAGGATCCTAGCGACGAACGGCGCGAGGAGGGGACGACGCGCTATCTCGTGCCGGTGGGCAAAGGAACCATCTTCGACGGAGACAAGGGGACTAAGATCATCGACATCACGGACGGGACGTCGAACACGATCCTGATCGTCGAAGTCGCACCGGACAAGGGCGTCACCTGGACCAAGCCCGACGACATGCCATTCGACGCCGAGAAGCCACTCTCGGGCGTGGGAACCATTCCTCCCGCCGGCATCACGGCCACCTTCGCCGACGGCTCGGTGCGACAGCTTCGCCCGACGATCAAGCCCGACACGTTCCGCAAGCTGATCCTCCGCAGCGACGGCGAACCGATCGATCAGAGCGAGTTTTAGCCGCACGGCACTTTGCGGTCCCCTGCGTATGCTCCCTCTCCTTCTGGGAGAGGGCGGGGGTGAGGGGAGCCCGCGATGACCGTCGCCCCGCTTTTCCGCTCGTTCCCAGGCTCCTACCTGGGAACGAACGACTGTAGGGAACGGCCTCCGTGCCGTTCCGAACCCGCGCCGCTTCACGGAACGCCACGGATGGCGTCGCTCCACAAAAAGGGTTTTGGGTTAACCACACTCGTAGTAAACCCTAGGAGCAACGAGCTTTCATCCTCATCTACAGACGGTTCCGATGGTTCTCCTCGCGGAGAACTTCGCTGCGCCCTGGGCTGGGCTCCGCCGGCCCTGCAGGCCGATGCTCCGCGGCGAAAAAATCGCTTGACACGTTTCCCGCGAATCCGTATGCTTAGTCTACTAAGTGTAGTTGAATAAGCGTATCGCGAGGAAACCCATCATGGCCGAGCCCATCACACCGACGGAACGGGAACTCGACATTCTCAAAGTGCTCTGGGACCGCGGCGAATCCACGGTCCGCGAGGTCTACGAAGAGCTTCGCCCGCGGCTGGCCATCGCGCAGAACACCGTTCAGGCCTTTCTCCGCACGATGGAGGAGAAGGGGCTGGTCCGGCATCGGCTCGAAGGACGCACTTTCATCTACCACCCAGTCCCGCGACGGCAGCAAACCACGCAGCATCTCGCCGGGCAGCTTTTGCAAAGAGCGTTCGACGGGGCGATCGACCAGCTCGTGCAAAGCGTGCTGGCCCTGCGAAAGCCGACCGCCGACGAGCTGGCCCGGCTCGAAGAATTGATCGTCGATGCGAAGGCGGCCAAACGAAAACCGGTCGGAAAGAAGGAGTCATGAATCATGAACCACGTCGTTCATTTGCTGGCTCCCCACCTGCCGTTGGTGCTCGGAGCTACCACCTTGCTGATGGCCATCGGTTGCGCCTGCCTTAGCGTGGCCCGAACTCCAGCGCACCGCCAACGAATCGGTGAGCTGACGCTGGCCGGCGTGCTAGGTTGGCTAGCGCTGGCGGCGATTCCGCTGCCGAGATTGTTGCCGGATGGGTTAGCTTGGCTTGGATTGCAAGCTGCCACGACCGATGATAATACGGCGAAGCGCGCGACGACGCTTAGCCCGCCCATAACGTGGGCGGGCGGCACCTTGCCCGGCGAGGCAACTGGTGCGCAGAATTCATCTGCCGCGCCTCTGAATCGCCGGGTCGAATCGGATTTGGTCGCTGCACTAGGCTTGGGTGCCATGCCCACGCGGGCACCGGCGCCAGCAGGTCGGCGTGGGCATGAATCGCAACGAGGCATGGCCACTCAGGGCAGTGCCGATGGCACCCGTCAATCCAGCATCGACGCCGTCTTAGGGTCCAAAGGCGCGAAGGGATACGTTGGCGGTGCGGGCGTGCCGAACATTCTATCGCCCGACGCATCACGGTCAGTCGCGGTCGAGTCGAACGCCACGAACGGAAACGATCTCGCGCCGCTGCGCCCCGCTCCAGAACGAACTGTTTCGCGCAATCGCGCGCCGACGCGACCTTGGCTTGAAATCGCCACATGGATTTACCTGCTGGCGGCAGCCGCGGCTGTGTTCTGGCTGCTGCTGGGCTATGCACTCTTGGCCCGCGAGCGTTGGATGGCCGAGTCGCCGCCGGCATGGCTTTATCGGCTGTTTCAATCGGCCGCGTTGTGGTCGAAGGGCCGGTTGCCGAGGCTGGTGATCAGCCGCCGCTGCTCGCGGCCGCTGTCGTGGGGCATGTTGCGGCCAATGATCGCGCTACCCGAGCGGATTTGTCATCGCACCAACCGCGACCAGCTCCGCACGATCCTGCTGCACGAACTGGGACACGTCCGCCGCGGCGATGCTCGGGGCAACCTGCTTTTCGAAATCGCCTTTCCACTCTTCTACTTTCATCCGCTGTATTGGTGGCTCCGCCGCGAAGTGCGGATGGCGGCCGAATTGGTGGCCGACGACTGGGCTGCCCGTCAAACCGGCAAAGAAACCTACGTCGCGCAGCTCGTCGCACTGGCTCGGGGAACGAGTCCCGCGCGGCTCTCACTGCTAATTGGAACCAGTGCGTTTTCAAACCCGTCTCAGTTTTATAGGAGAATGCAAATGTTGCTCGCACGCGAAAAACCGTTGACAACGCGACCTTCATTCATCTGGCGGCTCGGCTCGTTGGCGGGATTAACCATCGCGGTAGCGCTGAGCGCGGCACTTGCCGGCGTCAATCCGGCGATCGGCCAGCAGCCCGACAAACGGGACCAGAGCGCGACGAAGCCGGAGCGAAGCATAGATCCATTGTCGGCGGCCAAGGATGAACCGCCGTCGGCTGCCCGAGATGTAGCTGCACGCGAAGCCCCGGCAATCGAGGCGGCCGCCCCCAAAGCCGAGCCCGCCGGCACCGATCACCCAACCGCGCCTGCGCCGGCCAAGCCGACGGTAGAGCAGAAACCGGACAAGCCGTTCCAAACCACTTCCGAACTCCCCAGACCAACGAAGATGGACTCGGCCTATGATGCGAAGCGATTGGTAAACGAAAGGGACGCGCTTGCGCAACAAATACGCGCGTTGCAGTCGCAATTGAAGGAACTTGAAAAGGCGTCGGGCGACGGCACTTTCGATCGGCGGCAAGCCAAGGAGGCGCTTCAACGAGACGGACAAAACAAGGCCGCCGAGAACAACAACCTTCCGGAGGCGGAGATTGAAGCGGTGATCTCGAAGGACCCGCAGATTCAGCAGGCCGTGGCCGAATTGGCCGCGCTCACGCGCGAACTGCACGAAGTCGAACGCTCCGTCGTTCACAAGACCGATCCGGCGGCCGTCCGGATTCGCGATCAGATTGCCGGCGTGCGTCAGAGTATCGATGAGATCAAGAATGCCGATCGCCAGCAAGCCACGGCGGCGTTTCAACGAGATCAAGCAAGAAGGGCCGCGTCTTTTGCAGACGGCGATTCAAAGAGCAAATTGCCAGAGACGCCATCCCCAGCCGGCGGCAAGACCGTGCGGCTCACGCGAGTCGATGAGAACGGCCGCGTTTACGAGGAATCATGGTCAACCGATCCCGATGGCAAACCCACGCGAATCATCAATAAATCCGAAGTGTCCGGCGAGAAGACGATCGCCGTCGCCAGGCCCGGCGTCGTCGCTCACAATGGTGTGATCAAAGAATTCGTGGACGGCAACGGCACGACTTGGCTTCATCTTTATGAGCTGCAACCCGATGGATCCGCCGGGCGACTGATCGAAGCGCATCAAATGGCAAAGAGCGATCGCGACGCTGAGCCGACTGAGCCCGCCGCTGTTCCGCCAAGCGCCGCCGCCAGTGGAGAAGCGCCGATGCCCTATCCGGGCCATCCGGCCAAGCGAGCGTGGGTAAGTCCACCAGCGAGCAGCGAAGTTCCTTCGCCCGCTCTCACCGAGGGAGGCGCGGCCAATCATGCGCCGCCGGCCACGTCGAATCGCTTCGCGAGATCCGGCACACCAGGCTATCAGTCGATGCCGACTTCGGCGGCCATCGGAGAATCCGCTGGACCAGTCGTCTCGACGCGTCCAATCGACCTTGTTGCCCTGGCGACAAGTTATGCGGACGCCGTTGGCGCGGAGGAAGTTGCGAAGGCAAAGGTCGACGAATCCGGAGGTTCACCTTCCACTCGTGCCGGGCTGAACAGCGCAATTCGCAAAGAGCAATTGTTGCGGCATATCGCCGAGGTCGCCGCCAAAGGCGCGAAGCAGGATTACGAACGCGGCGTCAAACTTCACGGTGCCGGCGCGATTTCGATTGAGGAATTTGCCGAAATGCAGTCACGCGTCGAAATACTTCAGCAGATTCTAAACACCGGCAGCGACTCCGGCGGCCTCGATAAGCCGTCCGGTGCGGGCGCCAAGCCGTAAGGGTCGCGAGCTTTCACCCTCGATCCAGCAGTCGACAATTGAAGCTTGAGTCCTGATATCACGGGTGCCATGGCCACTGCCCTGAGTGGCCATGCGCAGTCACTCTCCATGCCCACGCCGAACCGTGGGCATGGCACCCAACGTACGAAAACCGTGTTGAAGGTCCACTCGCGGCGGCGAGCGATTCATCTTGACCCGCGCTGCCGCGCCGCTGGATAATCCGCTAGCCGCCGGATTGGATGCGGCCATTAACGCCCGCTGGAAAAGGACTTCCTCGAATGCCGGCGCACTTAGAGCCTATCCGAGAACCGCCGGGGACTGTCGCCTTTTGTGCGGGTACCATCGCCGCGATGGTCGTCGGAACAAAAGGGGACTGTCCCCCTCTCCGCGAGCGGTTCTCGGATAGGCTCAGAAGATTGGATCGTTCGCCGCTGACGGCCACCGGATGGTTGCTTGCGGCTGCGTTGATCGCCTTCCGCTTGCTGCCGGGTCTTCTTCAACCGGGGATGTTCTTCGATGGTGTGACGCATGCCACGATCGCGCGGAACCTGGCGATCGGCGTCGGCGATCCTTGGCATCCCGTTTTTTCCACGGCCGACGGGGCCGGCTATCACGAGCAGCCGCCGCTGGGGTTTGTGCTCGAGTCGTTCTTCTTTCGCGCGTTCGGCGACCGCTTCTGGGTCGAGAAGCTGTATTCGGCTTTGACGGGCGTCGTCACGGCTGTGCTCATCGCGACGATTTGGCGGCGGTTGGTGGGCGAATCAGCCCTCACCCCAACCCTCTCCCAAAGGGAGAGAGAGATGAGAGACTGCGCCTGGCTGCCGGTCGCCTTGTGGGTGATTTTGCCGGGCTGGGGTTGGATGTATGAGAACAACTTGCTGGAAAACACGCTCGGCATGTTTGCCGCGTTCGCGGTCTATGCGCTACTAAGGGCGGCTGATTCGGGCCGCGCGGCGCCGGCTTGGCTTGCCGCCGGCGCCGCGGGCATTGCCGCGGCCGTGCTCAGCAAGGGCCCCGTCGGGCTCTTTCCGCTTGTTACGCCGCTCGTGGCCTATTGCACGCTGAAACGACGAACTCTTGCGCGAGCGGTGGCGGAAAACGCGGCGCTCGTCGCTCTCGTCGCTGCCGCTCTCTGGTTAATCTGCCTCCTGCCCGGCGCAGCGGACTACCTCGACAAATACCTTCACGAGCAACTCTTCGCCAGCCTCCGCGGCCAGCGCGAAGTTGTCGGCTCCGCTCTCGGCCGCTTCGACATCGTCTGGAAGATGCTCAAAGAATTGATTCTCCCCACTACGGTCGCCGGCGGGCTGATCTGGGGCGCCCGCCGCGGCGTTGTTCGATCCAGAGAGTCGATCCCGTCCGCTTCAACATCTGTTCATGGCGGCGAAGCCGCCTCGAATTCACTCCCTCTCCCTCTGGGAGAGGGCCGGGGTGAGGGCGCCACCGCCAATCGCTCTGCCCTCGCCTTCTGCCTGCTCACCGCCGCGAGCGCCTCATTTCCGATCGTCGCCAGCCCCAAACAATCCGGCCATTACGCTTTTCCTTCGTATGCTTTTTATGCGCTCGCGATCGCCCTCTGGTGCGCGCCGGCCGTAATCCAATGGATGGCAGGAGCCGGCAAGCCCGCAGCGATGATTCGTCGTCATCGGCTGCTTCGATACGCCGCGGCATCCGTTCTCGCGCTGCTCGGCATCGCAACGTGCGCGATGGCCGGCCGGCCGCATCGCGATCAAGGCGTCTACCACGACGCGCTGGTCCTGGGCAAAATACTTCCGAAGTCATCAATCGTCGGGCTCACCGACGACCTCGCCAACGACTGGCCGCTGCAAACGAACCTGGCTCGCTGGGACTTCATAGGAGCGGACCTCGCCGCCGCGCATCCCTACCTTCTCGCGACCGCCGCGGCTCCGCCGCCGACCGGTTTCGCGGAAGTGCCGACAGAGATGTCGCGCTATCGGCTCTTCAAGCGAGCAGTTGATCCAGGATCGATCGATTCGCTTCGGGAAACGGCAGCTCCGCCAATTCCGCGGCAGTAAGCCAGATAAAAGGCGCTCCCGGCGCACGATTCGGCCCTAGCGGCGCGCAGCGGAAGAAGTGTAATTCGACGCTTCCATGTGGATAATCGTGCCGCACGACCGGATAGGCTTCGCCGACCTGCACCGTGAGCCCCGTTTCCTCCAGGCATTCTCGCGCGGCGGCTTGTTCGATCGTCTCGCCAGCCGTCACTTTGCCGCCGGGGAATTCCCACAGCCCTGCCAGCGGCGCTCCCGCCGGCCGCCGGCCGACGAGAAACCGGCCGTCTTGCTCAACCACGGCGATCGCGATTTGCGTTCTTGTCACTCGCAAAAATGGCACGCAGAGCGTGACCTACCTCTTCTTCATCTCGTCGAGCAATCGCCCCGGCGAGCCCATGATGTTGTAGCCGCAATCGACGTGCAGAATCTCGCCGGTGATCCCGTCGGACATGTCGGAGAGCATGAAGGCGCCGGTCCGGCCAACCTCTTCGTGCGTGACGTTCCGGCCAAGCGGCGCGACCTTTTCGTAGAACGGGAGCATCTCGTCGACTCCCGCCCCGCGACCGGCGAGCGTGCGGACTGGCCCGGCGCTCACGGCGTTCACGCGCACTCCGCGCGGGCCGAGATCATAGGCCAGATAACGCACGGTCGCATCGAGGGCTGCCTTGCAAATCCCCATCACGTTGTAGCCCGGCACCGCCTTCTCGCCGCCGAAGTACGTCATCGTCAGCACGGCGCTTCGCGGTGACATGATTTCCTTAGCTGCATTTGCGACCGCGATCAGGCTGAACGCGCTGATCTCCATCGCCATCTTGAAGCCATCGCGGCTGGTCTCGACGGTGTCGCGCTTCATGTCGTCGAGCGAGGCAAAGGCGATCGCATGGAGCAGGAAATCGAGCTGACCAAATTCCTCCCTGGCCTTGGCGACGACTGCCCGAATATCTTCGTCCTTGGCAACATCCATCGGCAGCAGAAATCTTGCGCTCGGCTGCGGATCGGTAAGCATTGCCACGCGGCGGCGATTCCGCTGCCGCTCATCATCCGGCCGATCGGGCAAATGCGAAAAGCCGCAGAGCCCGCCGCCGGCCATGATCTCCTGGGCAATCGCCCAAGCGATTGAATGATCGTTGGCCACTCCAAGAATCAATCCCTTCTTCCCTTCGAACAGGCCCATCGCAATCTCCTCCTGCGAAACGAATTCCTGCGAACCGCGCGTCGCGGTTTACGCTCATAATGGTTGCGGTCCCTCGTCTTGATCCTCTGCGGGCGATAAGATAGATTGATCGCTTGTCGCCACGGCGACCAGCCGCCTCCTTAGCTCAATTGGCAGAGCATCTGACTCTTAATCAGAGGGTTGATGGTTCGAGTCCATCAGGGGGCATTTCCCAAGTCTCACGCCGGTAAGCGGTTACGCTTGCCCTCTTTTTAGCGTGCCGGGCGTTTTCTAGCAACTGTTACCTAAACTGTTACTTGCCCTGGATTGAACCGGTGTATGAAGGCGGACCGCCGGACAACTGGCGGTCGTCCGTCAGGGCGGCGTCGGCATGTGGCTTGCCCCGCCGCCGATTCCGCAAGGGCTGATCGGTTGAAGAGTCCGTTATGGCATTCGGTTCCGCCATTGCCATCGAACTATGCCACCGACGCTTCTGGCGCTGAGCCGTTGAACGCGTCGGTCGGGCGGACCGCCGCGTGTCCGTTCTGCGGGCGCAAGACAGTTCTGCGGGTCGAGGTGGGGCGAAAGTAAAGCGGTTGCCCCTCCGCTCGACTCCTCGATTCTGTTCTCAATTGCCCCACTTCTTGCCGATCGCTTCCAGCAAATCATCTCCCAAGACGAGTCCGCCCACATTGTCCATCGAGTCGTAGGTCGGTCCCGCGACCGGATCCGAACCGAGCCATTCCCAATTGTCCGAAGCGAACGCCGCTGCAACGGAATCCGCATCGAGTCTCTTGCGCGAGGCCGCCGCGTCTTGAACAGTGCTGGAACCCGTCTGACTCGCGACGGATGATATTGCGACGTTCGTATCGGCCATGGGGCTCTCACCGACCGGCGCGCCTAAACTACCACTCGCCACGGTAGAGATGGCGGCCGATTTGACATTTTCATCGACGCGGACCATCGCGTGGACGAAAATCATTGGACCCACGCCCGCCGCTGTCGAAATGTCCTTTGGGATGGCTCGCGCCGTCGGAACTAACGTGGAAACGATAACCGGCGTCAGCGCAACTCGGGACGAAGCATCATTGGCTTCTTTCGAGACCGGACCCGCTGCAAGTTGCTGCGCCAAGCGGCGGGCTCGAATCGCTGCCAGGCGTGCGGCAAGGGTCGCCTCAGTGCCGGCATTACTCGCTACGCTGTTGCTCAGGGCCGAAACAGAGCTACTACTCGAAGACGCTACGGACGCGGAAATCAGCGGGTTGCCTGCCGAATCCGACGCGGCGATCGTTACCGTCGCCGAGCTGCCTGCGGTGCCGCCGATCACCAAGGCGCTCTGAACGACGTGGTTTGCCGTCAAGCTGCTGCCGGCGTCGACCGTCAGGTTGCCCGGCCCCTCAATCCCGCCGTTAAAGGCAAGGCTGCCCGCGCCGGTCACTGTCAGCGCGTCGTTATCATTCCAAGCCGAAGCCGACGAAAGGGCGACCGTCACGTTCTGCGTGGCATCGAGCGAAAGGGTCAAGGGATCAGTCGCGGCCGGCAACGGAGTGAGCAAATTGATCGTTTGCGGCCCAGCCGGAAGCTCGAACTGGATCGTGGCGGCGGTGCCCGGCGTGCCGTTGGCATCCAAGATCGCTTGGCGCAACGAACCGGGGCCGCCGTTGGCGGTGGTCGTCACCGTCAGCGTCCCAATCACGAGCGAGACCGTCGTCGGGCCGGAGCTGAAGTAGGCGTTGCTGGCCTGATAGATGAAGCTGTCCGCGC